>JBKOXV010000122.1:0-8973 GCA_046725105.1 bacterium
GTCCCCGTACTGCCCCCGTGATACTTCCCCGTGTTACTTCCCCCGTGTGCGAGATCGACGCCCCCGTCGGATCCCGCTCCCCGGGTCGAATGTAGCAAAGGTCACACGGCCTGTTGACCGATTGTCAGCAATCTGTCGCAAATCGCGGCCGGACTCGAGCGCCGCCTGCGGGCGTGCGATGCCGGGTGGCCTGTGAACATCTTGTGTACGACAAGTGGACGACGCTGCCCATCCTGGGGATGACCAAGAAATCCTGCGGATAACCCTGTTGACGATGAAAAACCCTCTTGACCTGCATATACGTGCGGGGCAAGATGGCGCCATCCGGAAGGCCGAACAAGCCGGAGCCGGGAGGGACTTCGAAGGCGCAAGTCGGAGAGTCAGTCCTCGGCGAAGGGGAGAGCGGTCATCCGGGAGGAACGGCACAAGTGCCCACCCACCTTCGGGTGAGTGGGGCCGGCCCCAGCGCCAGGGTCACAGCTGGTGGTGGAACCGGTGGCAAGGCCGGGGCGGCGTGAGCCGAATCGGCCGACACGGAGGTCACGCGGAGGGGTCAAACCCGAAGGGTGGCCGCCATCAAACGGAGTTCGTTCGGAAGGGTCACACCGGAAGAGCGAGGTTCGATCTTGAAGCGCTCGGAGAGCCTCTCGGCTCGAGGAGCGGGGTCCGCAGGTGCCGAACCGATGGGTCGGCCCCGAGCAGCTGACCGGCTTCGGCCGGGCTAGCTACTCGGGGCGCCTGTCGTTTTGGCGCCTGTCGTTTGGGCGCCCGTCGTTTGGAAGCCCGTCGTTTGGGCGCCGGTCGTGGGCCGTAGGGTGTTGGTCATGGCGACGGCCACGGACCCACGGTCGGACCTCCCGTCGCCTCCGCCTCCCGACGAAGCGGCCGACCACGGCGACGACGGTGACGACGACGGTGGCCGTGGGCCGTGGTGGCATTCGCCGTGGCGACTGCTAACCCTCGGCGTGGCGCTCGTGTTCCTCGGCGTCGGCATCGGGTACGCGATCACGTCGCGCTCGTCCACGTCGCCGGGGGCCGGGTCCGTCGACGTCGGGTTCCTCCAGGACATGCGGTACCACCACGACCAGGCGACGCAGATGAGCCTGGCCTACCTGCAGAAGCCGGCGGGAGGGCAGGATCCGGTGCTGCGCACCATCGCCGCCGAGATCCTGCTCGAGCAGCAACTCGAAGCCGGCGCCATGGTGCAGCTGCTGCACGAGTACGGGCAGCCCGAGGCCAACGAGACCGGCACCGGGATGGCGTGGATGACGATGCCGCTACCTGTCGCGCAGATGCCGGGTATGGCGTCGGCCGACGAGATCGCCGCGCTGAAGGCGGCGTCAGGCCACGAGGCCGACGTGCTGTTCTCCACGTTGATGATCGCCCATCACCAGGGCGGGCTGCACATGGCCGAGTACGCCGCCGGCCAGGCCGGCCAGACCCGGGTGCGCCAGCTGGCCACCTCGATGATCAAGGGCCAAGCCGACGAGATCACCGAGCTCCAGCAGATCCAATCCCGCCTCACCGCCTAACCCTGCCGCCCCACCCCTCACCGGACCCCTCGGCGCAGCGCCCGCCCGCTTGCCGCGCCATCGTCCCAAACCTCGCCTGTGGCGCCCGTTGGGGCGGAATTCGCCCCAAAGAGCGACACAAGCGATCAGGCAGCGATGGCCAGTAGGAGTTTCAGCTTGTCCACAACCCACTCCGGCCGCCCGACGACATCGTCGTACGTGAAGGTGACCACCATGAAGCCGAGCAACGTCAACTCGGTTCGGCGTTGTTCGTCGCGCTGAAGTTGCTCGCGCGTGCTGTGGGTCCGATGCCCGTTCACCTCCACGATGAGCGGACCAGGCGGCCAGGCGAAGTCAACTCGAGCGACGTGACGGCCACCCCGTCGGAAAATCACCTGCGTCTTCGGCCGTGGCAGCCCAGCCTGGGAGACGAGCTCGAGAAACCGCCGCTCGAGAAAGGAGTGACCACCCACACCGTCAAGCACCTCGTCAAGCAGGCGCACCCCATGTCGACCGGGGCCGCGTAGGACAGCGAGGCGCCGGCGCAGGAAGGTCTCTGACGTCCCGCCGTCGCGAATGGCGCTGTCGACCGCACGCTTCAGGTCGGCGTCAGTGGCATGGGCCGCCATCCGAACGATCGTGGCCGCCGGCGAGGTTGCCCGGAATCGACCCTCGCGCGTACAACGGTCGATGAGAGGAAGTGCGTTCGTCGAGCGGACCACACCGGTCGATCGCCGATCCTTCAGCTGCCGAGGCACGAGAAACTCGACCGGTCCCTCGGGGAAGCCATCGAACCGATGCAGCGCGGCCGCGGCCAGCCCGCCGACGACGGCATCGTCGCCCAAGTCGAGCAGACCAGCCATCAACAACTGGCGCCACGACACGACCTGGCCGGGAAAACGGAACGTGAACGCTCCGACCCGCTCGAGTCGACCGGACCGAATGCGACGCGACAGCGCCCATCGATCCAAGCCGGCAGACTCGGCCTGGGACCGGTGAAAGACGCCGAACTGTCGGGTCGCCAGCAACGCAAGTGCTCGTTCTGCTTTGTCCATGCCGGAATCGTCCACATCGACCTCACCGCGACCCTCACTGCAGCGCTTGTGTCGCTCCCTGGGGCGAATTCCGCTCCAACGGGCGCCACGGGCGAAAATTGCCTCGGCGAGGATCGCCGCGGCCGAGCGGGGGTCGGGGGATGGCGGGCTCGCGGCGAAGGGTCGGCGGGTGGGCCTGGGCGAGGGTCGGCGGGGGCTGGCGCGTATCCTCGCCCGAGATGGGCACGCGACGGCGCGTGGGCGGGTCGGCACGAGGGATGGCGGCGGTGGCCAGGGCGGGGACGCGGCCCGGCGTGGGCGCCGTCATCGCGGTCGCCCTGGCGGTGGCGGTGCTGACGGCGTGTTCGGGGCTACGGCCGGTGGAGACGAGACCGACGGCGCCCGGGGACACGACCGGAGACACGACCGGGGCCACGACGAGCGACACGACCGGCGACACGACGGCCGACACCTCGACCGACGCCACGGCGCCCGTCACGACGGCACTGGGGTCGCCGCCGGTGTTCGTGGACGACGCCAACCGCCCCCTGCAGCCCTACGACGAGGCGCTCTCGGCCGCCTTCCTCGACATCCAGGCGTACTGGCGCACGACCTTCCCGCAGGTCTACGGCCGCCCCTACGTCGAGCTCGGCGGCGGCATCTGGCCCGTCTACCGCGGCCGGCGGGGCGTGCCCGGCTGCGGCCAACCTCAGACGCGCTACGCCGACATTCAGGGCAACGCGTTCTATTGCCCCGATGGTGACTTCATCGCCTTCGACGACACCGAGCTCTTCCCCGGCATCTACGGCCGCTACGGCCCCGAGGTGCTGGCGATGATCGTGGCCCACGAGTGGGGCCACGCCATCCAGGCCCGCGTCGGCATCACGGATCTGCCCACCATCGTCCTCGAGCAGCAGGCCGACTGCTTCGCTGGCGCCTGGATGGCTCACATGGCCGTCGACGGCGGCCCCTTCACGGTCAACGACAACACCCTCAACATCGCGTTCGCGGGCATGCTCACCTTCCGCGACACGCCCGGGACGTCGGCTCAGCACGATGGTGCCCACGGCAGCGGTTTCGACCGGGTCGGCGCCTTCCAGGACGGCTTCACGAACCGCGCCGACCAGTGCGCCACCTACCAGAGCAACCCCCCGCCGGTGCTCGAGTTCGGCTTCAGCAACCAGCAAGACGCCGACTCGGGGGGGAACCTGTCGCTGGCCCAGATCGTGCCCGCCAGCCTGCAGGACCTCGACGCCTTCTGGAAGGCCACCTTCGACGGTCTCGGCCGTCCGTACTCCGCGCTGGCCGGCGGCCTCCAGCCGTACCCGGCGTCGGGCCCCTACCCGTCGTGCCCGTCGTTCGCGCCCGATCCCTCCTTCTATACGGGACGGGTCTGGTATTGCCCTGACGGCGATTTCATCGCCTACGACGACGACGCCGTGTCCGGTCCGATCTACGACGTGGGCGACTTCGCCGTGTCGGTCCTCATCGGCAACGCCTGGTCCGACGCGATGATGACGCGCCTCGGCATCGAGCTCTCAGGCAAGGGGCGATCGCTCGAGAGCGACTGCCTCACCGGCGTCTGGACCCGCAGCACCCTCCCGGGCCAGCCCGACGCCCAGGCCGACCGCCTCACGCTCTCGCCCGGCGATCTCGACGAGGGCGTCATCGCCTTCCTTCGCTACGGAGCCGGTACCGAAGCTGCCGCCGGACCGGTCGGCACCGTCTTCGAACGCGTGGAATCGTTCCGGCGCGGGGTCCTCCAAGGCGGCGAAGGCTGCAATCTCAGGTGATGCGAACCCTCGCCGCCGTCGACGTCGGCACGAACTCGATCCACCTGGTCGTCGCCCGGGTCGTCGGCGACGCACGGTTCGAGGTGATCACGCGGGAGAAGGAGATGGTTCGCCTCGGGACCGGGGGCGGCGACATGAAGCGCCTCTCCCCCGAAGCGATCGACCGTGGCGTGGCCGCCCTCCAGCGCTTCAAGCGCATCGCCGACATCTCCGAAGCACCCATCCGCGCCGTGGCCACCAGCGCGGTACGGGAAGCCGAGAACCACGACGAGTTCGCGTGGCGGGCCCGCGAGGAGGCGGGCGTCGAGGTGGAGGTGATCTCCGGGATCGAAGAGGCCCGGCTGATCCACCTGGGCGTGCTCCAGTCGCTGCCCATCTTCGACCGCCGGATCCTCCTGTGCGACATCGGCGGGGGCAGCACCGAGCTGTTGATCGGCCAGCGCGGAGAGGTGCTGGCGTCGCGCAGCCTGAAGCTCGGCGCCGTGCGACTGACGGCCCGCTTCTTCGCCGGCCACCGCCTGCACCCGGGCGCGGTGAGCTCGTGCCGCACCTACGTGCGTTCGGTGCTGTCGGTCTTCACCAAGGAGGTGGAGACGCACGGCTTCGAGATCGCCGTCGGGTCGTCCGGCACGATTCTGGCGCTGGCGGCGATGGCCCGCGCCGAGGCCGGCGAGCCGATCCGCACGCTCAACGCCGCCACCCTCACCGCCGACGAGCTGGCGGCGACCGTCAAACGACTCGTCGACGCCCGCACGGTCGCGGCCCGCGCCAAGCTGCCGGGCCTCGACCCGGCGCGGGCCGACATCATCCTCGGCGGAGCTCTCATCCTCGAAGGCGTGCTCGACACCTTCGACGTCGCCACTATGACAGTGAGCGACCACGCTCTTCGCGAAGGCGTGCTGCTCGACACCATCCAGCGGACCCACGGGGGCGCTCTCCACCACCTGCGCGACGTTTCCCGGCACAGCGTGCTCGCCCTCGCCGAAATGCTCGACGAGGAGCCGCAGCACTCCGCCCAGGTCGCCCGCCTCGCCCTCGAGCTCTTCGATGCCACCGCACGGATCCACGGCCTCGACGAGGGCTGCCGCGAATACCTGGAGGCGGCGGCCCTCCTCGCCAGCGTCGGCCTGTTCGTGTCGCACAGCCAGCACCATCGGCACTCGTACTACGTGATCCGCAACTCCGACCGCCTCACCGGCTTCACCGACGCCGAGATCGAGATCATTGCCCAGATCGCCCGGTATCACCGCAAGAGCGCGCCGAAGCCCTCGCACGCCGAGTTCGCCGCCCTGCGGCCCGAGGACCAGCACGTCGTCCGGGTGCTCGCCGGCATCCTCCGCGTCGCCATCGGCCTCGACCGCAGCCACGAAGGGCGTGTCGCCGGCCTCCAGGTCTCGTCTCGAGGCCGGCGGCTCACGATCGGAGCCCGGCCGGCCGGCGCCGCCGATCTCGAGCTGGAGCTCTACGCCGCCAACGACCGCAAGGCGCTGCTCGAAGAGGTGCTGGACCGAACCGTGACCGTGTCCTGACGGCAGCGGGTCATACCATCCCCGAAATGTCGCGCCGCACCGCCGCCCTCGTGCTGGGGGCGGCCGCGCTGGTGCTGGTCGCGTGCAGCGACTCCACGCCGAGGCCGGCGCCCACGACCGCCCCGACGACACCGACGACCGCCGCCACCTCGACGGCGCCGGCCACGACGACCGCGACCACCGCGACCACCGCGACGACTGCCGCCGGAGCACCCACGTCGCTGGGGGCCCCCGCCGGCGACGCCGTGTACACCCCGCCCTCACCGTTGCCGGTACAGCAGCCGGGCGACATCATCTGGGCGCAGTCCTTTCCGGGCCCGGCCGGCTCGACGGGCTACATCGTGCTGTACGTCTCCAGCACCGTCGACAACACCCCGATCGCCGTCTCGGGCGTCGTCATCGTGCCCGGTGCCGGCGCACCACCACCGCCGCCCGAGGGCCGCACCGTTCTCACGTGGGCGCATGGCACGACCGGCCTCGGCGAAGCGTGCGCGCCGTCGAAGCAGTATCCCAGCGGCCAGGTGACCGAGGAGGCGCTCGCCCAGTTAGCCGTCGGGCGCGGGTTCGTCTACGCCGCCACCGACTACGAGGGTCTCGGAACACCTGGACCGCATCCCTACGTCGTGGGCCTGTCCGAGGGCCGCAACGTGCTCGACATCGCCCGGGCCGCCGAGCGCCTGCAGGGCAGCGGCGCCACCGCCACGTCGAAGGTCCTCGTCTGGGGCCACTCCCAGGGCGGCGGGGCCGCCGCCTTCGCCGCCGAGCTCGTCCCCACCTACGCCGCCGATCTCAACGTCGTCGGCGCCATGGTCGGCGCGCCGGCCACCGACTTCCCCGCCATCGCCGCCTATGGCGACGGCGGGCCGTACTTCGGGTTCAGCTTCATGGCGGCCGCCGGGTTCAAGGCCGCCTACCCGCAGCTGTCCTACGACGCCATCCTCAACGCCGCCGGCCAGGAGGCGGTGGCATCGATCGCCGACGCCTGCTCCGACCAGATCCTGACCGAGTTCGCCGGCAAGCGCGCCAGTGAGTTCGAGAGCGCCTCACCCGAGGAGGCGCCCGGGTGGAAGGAGGCCTTCGCCGCCAACGAGGCCGGCCAGATGAAGACGCCGGTGCCGATCTTCATCTACCAGGGCGACAAGGACCAGATCATCCCCGTGGCGGTGAGCGCCCAGCTGCTCGACAAGTACTGCGCCCTCGACGTCACCGCCCAGCGCAAGACCTACCCGAACACCGACCACACGTCCGTGATCGCGGCGGCCCTGGGCGACATCCTCGCCTTCGCCAACGACCGGTTGGCCGGGACGCCAGCGCCGTCGTCCTGCGGCTCCTGACTCCACCCCCTCCGGTTTCACGCTCGTTTGACGACCTCCTGGGTTCTCAAACCAGCGTGAAACGGAGAGGGCGGCCGGGATGAACGGCTTCCTCGTCGCCCTCGCGGTCAGCTTCGCCGCCATCTTCGTGGCCGAGCTCGGCGACAAGAGCCAGCTGATGGCGCTGGCCTTCGCCACCCGGTTCAAGCCGCTGCCGATCCTCATCGGCATCACCGTCGCCACCGCCCTCGTCCACGCCGTGTCGGTCATCGTCGGCGCCCTCTTGCAAGTCACGCTGCCGACCCGCGCCATCTCGATCGCGGCCGGTGTGCTGTTCCTCGGCTTCGCGGCGTGGACGCTGCGGGGCGACACGCTGAACGCCGACGACGAACGCCGTGTGGCCGCGTCCAGCGAGCGCTCCGCCGTGGTGGCGGCCAGCACGGCCTTCTTCCTGGCTGAGCTCGGCGACAAGACGATGCTGGCCACCATCACGCTGGCGACGACGTACGGCGCCGTCGGCATCTGGGTCGGCTCGACGCTCGGGATGGTGGCCGCCGATGCCATCGCCATCCTCGTCGGTCGCCAGCTCGGCTCCCACCTGCCCGAACGCGCCATCCGCATCGGTGCCGCCGTCCTTTTCGTGATCTTCGGCGTGGCGCTGATCCTGGATGGCGCGTTAGCTTGACCCGCTGGTCAAGAAGGGGGTGTCGCCGTGAAGTTCGGCCTGTTCTACGAGCACCAGATCGGCCGGCCATGGATCGAGGACACCGAGCGCCAGCTGATCCAGGACGCCCTCGACCAGGTCGAGCTGGCCGACTCGCTCGGCTTCCACTACGTGTGGGAGGTCGAGCACCACTTCCTCGAGGAGTACAGCCACTCGTCGGCCCCCGAGGTGTTCCTGGCGGCGGCCAGCCAACGCACCCGCCGCATCCGCCTGGGCCACGGCATCGTGCTGACGGCACCGAAGTTCAACCACCCGGCCCGCACGGCCGAGCGCATCGCCATGCTCGACCTCGTGTCGAACGGCCGGGTCGACTTCGGCACCGGTGAGTCCTCGAGCGAGGCCGAGCTCGGCGGCTTCGGCATCCCCCTCGAACAGAAGCGCGACGCCTGGCTCGAGGGCGTCGAGGTAGCCGTGCGATGCATGACGGAGGTGCCCTTCA
This sequence comes from bacterium, assembly GCA_046725105.1. Lineage (GTDB taxonomy): Bacteria > Actinomycetota > Acidimicrobiia > Acidimicrobiales > Ilumatobacteraceae > DASXAI01. Next base: position 8,344 of record JBKOXV010000122.1, read on the forward strand.
CCGGCGTCGAGGGCCAGTTCGTCACCATGCCGCCCCGCAACGTCGTGCCGAAGCCGGTGCAGAAGCCGCACCCACCGCTGTGGGTGGCGTGCAGCCGGCGCGACACCATCCTCCTCGCCGCCGAGAAGGGCATCGGCGCCCTGACCTTCGCCTTCATCGACCCCGAAGAGGCCCGCCACTGGGTGCACGACTACTACACCACCCTGGAAGACCGGGGCGTGCCGGTCGGGCTCGCCGTCAACGCCAACCTGGCGTGCGTCACACCCATGATGGTGCACCACGACGAAGGCGAAGCGATCCGGCGCGGCATCGAGGGCGCCAACTTCTTCGGCTACAGCCTCGGGCACTTCTACGTGTTCGGCACCCACGAGCCGGGCCGCACCAACGTGTGGCAGGAGTACCTCGAACGCCGGTCGGCCGTCGGCTACGACCCCGAGGCCGCCGCCCGCGCCCTGCAGGAGGAACGGCTCGGCGCCAAGCTCGCCTCCGGGGACACCACCGGTCTCCGTGGCGCCATCGGCACGCCCGACCAGGTGCGCGAGTACCTCCGTCGCTACGAGGAAGCCGGCGTCGACCAGGTAATCTTCGTGCTGCAGGCGGGCCGCAACCGCCACGAGCACATCATGGAGT
>JBKOXV010000151.1:0-21765 GCA_046725105.1 bacterium
CCTTGCGACCGTGACGGCGCTTGCGGGCGAGGCGCACGGCGAGCTTACGGGTGAGCGGCTGCAACGCCTTGCGGAGGTTGACCATCTCCTCGCGGGACGCGTGCATGAAGTCGACGTCCTCGGGTAGCGGCTTGCGCAGCGTCTTGGCCATGGCGTCGACTCCCCGGTCGGCCACCAGCCGGCGACGGATCTCGGCCTCGATCTCCTTCTTGAACCGCTCGATGCGGGCGTCGTACTCGTCGCGCTCGAGGCGCTCTTCCAGGGGCGTGAGCTCACCCTTCACCTGCTGGCGGGTGGCGTCCATCAACTTGTCGAGCATGCCGTCGAGGTCGAGGTTCCGCAGCGTGCGGTAGAGGTAGTAGGTGCCGCCGACGGGACGGCCCGGCTCCATGCCGGCGTAGCGGCTGACGGCCTGACGGGCCAATGCCCGCATCAGCGCATCGTCGCCGTTCATCAGTGCCTGGTAGAGCATCTGCATGAGCTCTTCGGGTGTGAGGGCGTCCATCGCACCGCCGCCGGCGCGGCCCTCGCCCTGGCGCAGCTGGTCCTGCATCTCGCGCCAGAACTCGTCGGGGTCGCCACCCTCGTCCAAGGTGTACTGCGGCCCGCGCAGGCTGAAGTAGACCTCGAACACGGTCTCGAAGGCCCGCCAGTGGGCGTTGTTCTTCACCAGTGTTGCGGCGAGGGCGTACTTGAATGCCTCGCGGTCCTCGATGGGAATATGGGTGACGGCCTCCATGGCATCGAGGTTCTCCGTGAGCGACACCGGCAACCCGGCGGCGCGCAGCTCCTGGATGAACCCGGCCATCAAGTCGAGCACGGCGACCTCGACCTACTTGGCCTCGACGGCGAGCTCCTTGGCCGCCTTGGCGATGTCGGACTGGTACTTCAGCAGGATGTGGAGCGTCTCCTTGGCCTGCTGGGCGTCGATATGGTCGATGCCGAGCAGCACGAGCGTGCGGGCCCAGTCGATCGTCTCGCTCACGCTCGGCGCCTTCTTCAGCTCGAGCTGGCGGATGGAGCGCACGATGCGGGCGATCTGGTCGGCCAGGTTGTCGCTCACGCCGGGCACTTTGGCGAGCACGATCTCCTTCTCGCGGTCGAGGTCGGGATAATCGACGTGGAGATAGAGGCAGCGCCGCTTGAGCGCCTCGGACAGCTCCCGCGTGTTGTTCGACGTGAGGAAGACGAGAGGGATCTGCGACGCCTCGACCGTGCCGAGCTCGGGGATCGACACCTGATAGTCGGACAGGATCTCGAGGAGCAGCGCCTCGGTCTCGACCTCGACGCGGTCGACCTCGTCGATCAGCAGCACGACCGGTTCGTGGGCGCGGATGGCCTCCAGCAGCGGCCGGGTCAGCAGGAACTCCTCGCTGAAGATGTCGTCGTGGACGTCGGCCCAGCCCTCGCTGTCGCGGTCGGTCTGTATGCGCAGCAGCTGCTTCTTGTAGTTCCACTCGTACAGCGCCTTGGACTCGTCGAGGCCCTCGTAGCACTGGAGGCGGATGAGCCGGGCGCCGGTCATCTCGGACACGGACTTGCCGAGCTGGGTCTTGCCGGTACCGGCCGGCCCCTCGATGAGGACGGGCTTCTCGAGTCGGTCGGCGAGGAACACCACGCCGGCGATGCCGTCGTCGGCGAGGTAGTTGACGCTCTTCAGCCCGTCCCGCACCTCGGGGACAGAGTCGAATCGGTACCCAGTCATCCTTCGACTGTACCGGCGGGCTTGACCGAGGGGTCAATCCAATCGATCTGGTGCGCGAAGAGTGTCGTAGACACCCAAAACTCGCGTCAGTTCGCCCGGGGAGCAGCCCGGAGGCGGAAGCGGAGGGGCGCTTCGCCGTACTCCTCCAGGGCGTGGGCGATCCAGCCGGCGCACCGAGCGATGGCGAAGATGGCCTCGCCGGCGTCGGCGGGCATGTGGGCGGAATACAACAATGTGCCGATGGCGAAGTCGGTGTTGGGCGCCACCCCGGTGCGCGCCTCGACCGTGGCCAGCACCTCGCCGGCGAGCCGGAACCGGGCGTCGTCGAGGTCGGCCTCCGCCACCAGGGTGAGGAGGGCCGGAGCGCGGGGGTCGCCATCCGGGTAGACGGCGTGGCCGAACCCGGGCAGACGCTCGCCGTGGCGCAGGCGCCCCGCCACTGCCGTGTCCACGCCGGCGCGCTCGGCCTCCACCAGCAGGCTGTGGACGAGCTCGGCCACGAGGCCGTGGAGCGGTGCGTCGAGCGCACCGAGGCCCGAGCCGACGACGGCATAGGGATTGGCCCGCGCCGACGCCGCCACTCGCGCCGCGAACGTCGAGGTAGCCAGCTCGTGGTCGGCCATGAGCACGAGGGTCCCGTTGAGGGCCCGCACGGCGCCCACAGTGGCCGGACGGGGAGACAGCCGGGGCCACAAGCGGGCGGCGACGGCCTCGCGCCGGGCCGGCTGGCCGGGAAGCTCCAGTGGCACGATGCGGCGCCGGGCCGGCAGCGGCAGGACGCTAGCCAGTACACCCAGGAGCGACTGACCGGCGGCCACGACCGACGCCGGCGACAGGTCGAACCGGAGTGGATCCGCGACAGCTACTGCATCGACGGCGACGCGCAGCTGGTCGAGCAGGCGCGCCGATGGCGGCAGCGTTGCGACAGTGCCGCGCACCTGGGCGACCAACCCGGGAAGGGCGAAGAACGGCAGCCACTCCCGCTCGCCGGTCCACAGCAGGTTGGCGATCGCCTCGTACGATTCTGTCGCGGCGAGCGGCACCACCTCCTGGCCTCGGTACCGCAGCACGCCATCCGCCAGCGAGGTCACGTCGGTGACGATGGTGAGCTCCCGGTCCATCCGGCGGCCGAGACGGCCTCGACGGACCAGGGCGTCGACCTCAGCGGCATCGAACTCGCTGCCGCGGCCGTACCCGCTGGGCTTGCTGGTCAGTAGGCCCCTACTGACGTAGGCGTACAGCGTCTGCCGCTTCACGCCGAGCCGCTCCGCCGCCTCGACCGCCGTCAAGGTCCGTCCACCGTTGCTCATGGTTGGCCACCATAGTTGATAGTTGATCAACATTGACGAACGTTGATCACAACCGTCATGCTGGCTCATATGAGCAATGTGATCGATGTGCCCCGCGGCCTGTCGGGCGTGGCCGTGGCCGAGACGGCCGTCGGCGACGTACGGGGCAACGAAGGCTTTTACCACTACCACCAGTACGACGCCACGGATCTGGCCCGCCGATACACGTTCGGGGACGTGTGGCGGCTCCTCGTGGACGGCGCCCTGCCGACGGCGGGCGAGCGCGCCGCCTTCGCCGCCGAGACCGCGGCGATGCGCCCGCTACCGGACGGGCTCGACGCCGTGGTGGCGGCGGCCGCCCCGCTCGGTGCCCCGGACGCCGAGTTGCGATCCGTCGTGGGCGCCGTGGGCGCAGCCGCTCGTCTCCGTCCGCTCGTCGACCTCTCCCCCGCCGAGCGCCGGCGCGACGGGCTGCTGATGGCCGGCACCATGCCGACGGCGGTCGCCGCCCTCCATCGGCGCCGCCAGGGGCTGGCGCCGATCGCCCCGGACCCCCGGCGCGGCGTCGTGGCCGACTACCTCCACCAGCTCGGCGCCGCACCCACGCCCGATCAGGTCCGCGGCCTCGAGCAGTACCTCATCACCACGATCGACCACGGCTTCAACTCCTCGACCTTCACGGCGCGGGTCGTCGCGTCGACCGGCGCCGACACCGGCGCCTGCGTGGTGGCCGCTCTCGGCGCCCTGAGCGGGCCACGCCACGGCGGAGCGCCGAGCCGCGCCCTGGACATGCTCGACGCCATCGGGTCGGTTTCGAATGCCGAGGCGTGGGTGCGGGCCGAGCTCGATGCCGGCCGGCGCCTTCCAGGCTTCGGCCATGCCGTCTACCGCACCACCGACCTGCGCTCGGCGCTGCTGGCCGAGGTGGCCGCCCGACTCGGCGGCCCTCGGGTCGCCATGGCCGCCGACGTCGAGGCCGTCGTCGTGGCCGAGCTGGCTCGTCGCCACCCCGAGCGCCGCCTGGTGACCAACGTCGAGTACTGGGCGTCGGTCGTGCTCGAGGCCACGGGCGTGCCGCGGGAGCTGTTCACGTCAACGTTCGCCGTCGCCCGCGTCATCGGCTGGACCGCCCACATCCTGGAGCAGGCCGCCGACGCCAAGATCATCCGCCCGTCGGCCCACTACATCGGACCGGCACCGGCACGGTCATGACCGACCCGATCGGCCCGCTCGACCGGGTGGTGATCACCGGGCCGCCCCAGGTGCTGCCGTCCGTCTTCCCGGTCACGTCCGTGGCGACCAATGTGATCGCCGCCGCCACGGCGGCCGTGGCCAACTACGTCGGGCTCGACGGCGACGTCGCCCTCGACACCGGCCACGCCGCCACCGCGGTGCGCAGCGAACGCCACCTCCGTCTGGTGGGACGCGACGCGCCGCCGTTGTGGGACCCCATCGCCGGCGACTACGCCGCCGCCGACGGCTGGATCCGGCTGCACACCAACTACCCCCACCACCGCGCCGCCGCCCTGGCCGTGCTCGGCGCGCCAGAGGAGCGCGGGGCCGTCGCCGCTGCCGTCAGCGGGTGGAGCGCTGACGGGCTCGAAGCGGCCATCGTGGCGGCGGGCGGCTGCGCCGCGGCCCTGCGCACCACCGAGGAGTGGCGCCGCCACGAGCACGGCTGCCACCTCGTCGGTGCGCCACCGCTCACCGTCGAGCCGATCGGTGACGGGCCGCCGCTCGATGCACCACTCGAGGGCATGCGGGTCCTCGATCTCACGCGCGTGATCGCCGGGCCGGTGGCGTCGCGCTTCCTGGCCGGTTGGGGCGCCGACGTGCTGCGGGTCGAGGCGCCCGGCTTCTTCGACGGCAGGACACTGACGATCGACGTCGGCATCGGCAAGCGGTCGTGCGGCCTCGACCTGCGCCAGCCGGCGGACCGCGCCGCCTTCGAACGCCTCGTGGCGGGGGCCGACGTCGTCGTCCATGGCTACCGGCCGGGTGCCCTGGTCGGGCTCGGCTACCCCGACGACGCATTGGCCAGCCTGCGCCCCGGCCTCGTCGTCGCTTCCTTGTCCGCCTACGGACCGGTCGGGCCGTGGGCGGGACGGCGTGGCTTCGACAGCCTCGTGCAGATGTCATCGGGAATCGCCGCCGCTGGCGCCGCCGCCACGGGTGCCGACCATCCCGTGCCGCTGCCGTGCCAGCTGCTCGACCACGCCACCGGGTACCTGCTCGCCCTGGGCATCCTGCGCGCCCGCCGCCGCCAGCGTGACCACGGCAGCACATGGGCCGTGCGGGCCTCACTCGCCCGCACGGCGGGGTGGCTGTCGGGCCTCGACCGGGTCGACGCCCTCGACGTTCCCGAGCCCACGGCCGAGGACGTGGCGCCGTGGCTCGAGACGTCAGCCACGCCGTGGGGCGATGCCGTCCACGTGCGGCCCCCCGGCTCCATCGGAGGACGGACGCCGCGCTACCCCCGTCCCCCGAGCACACCGAGGTCGGACCCGCCCGAGTGGAACTGAGCGTTTCACGCCGGTCTGACGACCCCACAGGTCGTTGAACCGGCGTGAAACGGGAGGAGAGAAAGTCAGGCCCGGACCTGGCCGTCGCCCTCGACGACGTACTTGAGCGTGGTGAGCTCGCGCAGGCCCATGGGCCCGCGGGCGTGCAGCTTCTGGGTGCTGATGCCGATCTCGGCGCCGAACCCGAATTCCTCGCCGTCGACAAAACGGGTGGAGGCGTTCACGAGCACGGCGGCGGCGTCGACGTCGTGGGTGAAGCGCTCGGCCGCGTCGAGGTCGCGGGTGACGATGGCCTCCGAGTGCCCGGACCCGAACCGCGTGATGTGCTCGATGGCGGCGTCGAGGGACGGCACGACCGCCACCGACAGCTTCAGGGCGAGGAACTCGGCAGCGAAGTCGTCGTCGGTGGCCACGCCCATGGGCACAACGGCCCGAGCGGCGGCGTCGCCGACCAGCTCGACGCCGTCGAGGGCGGCCGCCGCTCGCGGCAAGAAGGCGGCCGCCACCGCCTCGTGCACGAGGAGGCTCTCGGCAGCGTTGCACACGCTGGGCCGCTGCACCTTGGCGTTGACCACGATGTCGAGGGCCATGTCGAGATCGGCCGACGCGTCGACGTAGACGTGACAGTTTCCGTCTCCGTCGATGACGTACGGGACGGTGGCGTGCTCGAGGATCGAGGCGACGAGGGACGGGCCGCCCCGCGGCACCAGGCAGTCGATCACTCCGCGTTGGCGCATGAACTCAACCGCCGACTCCCGCGAGGTGTCCTCGACCAGCGCCACGGCATCGGCGGGCAGTCCGGCCTTCGTGATGCCCTCGCGCAGCAGCGCGGCGATGGCCATGTTCGACGAGATGGCGCCGGACGAGCCCCGCAGGAAGGCGGCGTTGCCGCTCTTGAGGCACAAGGCGGCGGCGTCGCTGGTGACGTTGGGACGGTTCTCGTAGATGATCCCGACCACGCCGAGCGGCACGCGGACCCGCCGGATGCGCAAGCCGTTCGGCCGAACCCAGCCGTCGACGATCTCGCCGACGGGGTCGGGTAGGGCCGCCACCTTCCGCAGGCCCGCCGCCATGTTCTCGATGCGGGCCGCACTGAGACGCAGACGGTCGATCACCGTGGTGGTGGCGCCGGCGGTCTCGGCTCGTGAGACGTCGACGGCGTTGGCGTCGAGGATCTCGTCGGCTCGCTCGGTGAGCAGGTCGGCCGCCGCCAGAAGAACAGCGTCCTTGGCGGCTGTGGACGCCCGCGCCAACGGGCGCGACGCCGCCTTCACCCGCCGGCCGAGAGCACCGATCCCCGAGTCCGTCACACCCCCCAGCGTACGATGCCGGCCGTGCCCGACCCCATCGTCCGCCCTGCCACCAGCGCCGACGTGGCCGCGGCCGCAGCCACGCTGGCGGCCGCCTTTCAGGCCGACCCCGTCATGTCGCACCTGCTCCCCGACCGCACCCGCGGCGTCGCTCGCCTCACCCGTTTCTTCTCGATCATCGGCCGCATCCAGCTCCCCTTCGGCCACGTGTACCTGCGGCCGGCGGCGGTGGCCACGGATCCACCCGACGGCGTGGCGGTGTGGGCGCCGCCCGGGCACTGGAAGCTGCCGACGACCACTGTCATTCGCACCCTGCCGGAGATGACCCGCGTCTTCGGCCGGAACACGCCGCGCGCCTTGGGCGTGCTGTCCACGATGGAGAAGCGCCATCCGCCCGACCCGCCCCACTGGTATCTCGAGTTCGTCGGCACGGCACCGGGCCGCCACGGCAAGGGTGTCGCCACGTCCGTCCTGGCGCCGATCCTCGACCGGGCCGATGCCGAGGGTGTCCCGGCCTACCTCGAGAACTCGAACGAGGTGAACCTGCCCCTCTACGGCCGGTTCGGCTTCGAGGTCACCGGCTCGTTCACGGCAGGCAAGGGCGGGCCCACGATGTGGTCGATGTGGCGGGAGCCCCGCTCCGGGTGACTCAAGCGGTCGAGGACGACCGCCGACCGTCGGGACTGCTGCGCGCCAACGCCGCCGTGGCGGCGGGAACGCTCGCCTCGCGCATCACCGGCCTGGTACGGGTGGCCCTGCTCGTCAGCGTGGTGACGGCCACCCTGGCCGACTCCTACAACACCGCCAACAACGTTCCCAACGTCGTCTACGAGCTCGTGCTCGGAGGCGTACTCACGGCCACGCTCGTACCCCTCTTCACGGAACAGGCGCTGCACCACGACGAGGAGGCCACCTCGGCCGTCGTCACCATCGGCGTGATCGTGCTGACCGTGCTCACGATCATCGCCACCGTGCTCGCGCCCCTCATCGTTCGCCTGTACACCTTCAACACGCCGGCCGACGCCGACGTCGAGACGTTCCGAACGGTGACCACGTTCTTCGCCTTCGTCTTCCTGCCGCAGATCTTCTTCTACGGGATCACCGCTCTCGCCTCGGCGTTGTTGAACGCCCGGCGTCGGTTCTTCGCGGCGGCGTGGGCGCCGGTGCTGAACAACCTGGTGGTGATCGCCGCCCTCCTGGCCCTGCCTGCACTCGTGAGCGAGACGCCGCGCGACATCCTCCTCGCCGATCGCAACACCACTTTGCGCCTCGTGCTGGCGCTGGCGACGACGGCCGGCATCGTCGTCACGGCGCTGGCGCTGTTGCCCGCCCTTCGCAACGCCGGAGTGCGCCTGCGCTGGCATCCCGACTGGCGTCACCCGGCGGTGCGCCAGGTGCTGGCGTTGTCGGGATGGACGATCGGCTACGTCATCGCCAACCAGATCGCTCTATACGCCATGACGGTGCTGGCCGAGCCGGGATCGGGCGGCGTGACGTCGTACCAGGCCGCCTTCGTGCTCTTCCAGATGCCGGTGGGGCTCCTGGCCGTATCGATCACGACGACGTTCGGGCCGGATCTGGCCCGAGCCCGGGTACGACGCGACCGGCGCCTCTTCCTCGGACGGATGTCCCTCGGCTTGCGAGCGCTGGCCCTCGTCACCATGCCGGCGGCCGCCGGCCTCGTCGCCCTCGCCCGGCCGACGGTCGGCGTCGTGCTCGAGCACGGCTTCTTCGGCGAGAGCCAGGCCGACGTCACCAGCGGCGCCCTGGCCGCCTTCGCCGTGGGCATGTTCGCCCTCGGCGCCTACCTCTTCATCCTGCGCGGCTTCTACGCCCACAACGACACCCGCACCCCGTTCGTTCTCAACGTGTTCGAGAACGCCGTGAACATCGCCTTCGGCCTGCTGCTCGTGGGGCGGTTCGGCGTACCCGGCCTGGCGTGGTCGTTCACCATCGCCTACGGCGCCGCTTCCCTCTTCGCCTTCTACGTACTGACCGTCAAGGTCCGCGGCGTCGACGTCGTCGGGCTGGCCGTCAGTCTCGGCCGGATCGCGCTCAGCGCCATCGTGGCCGGCGAGGTGGCCTGGCTCGTGTCGCAACCCATCGGCGCCGACACCGGCGCCGGCGCGCTGGCCCGGGTCGCCGTCGGCACGGTGGCCGGCGGCGCCGCGTACATCGCCGCGCTGTGGTTCCTGCGTGTCCCGGAGGCGGGCGAGCTGGAGGCGCGCCTCCGGCGCCGGCAACCGGCGCCGTAGCCTCACGTGTCGTGGCCGCCCACGTGTACGTCAGCGACGACGCTGTCGACATCACCTTCACCGGTGCCGACCGGCTGATCACGTTCTCGCCGCGCCGCCAGCACCTACCGATGGCCGACATCGTCGCCGCCCAGGTCCGACCCGTCGATGGCTTGCGCAAGGGCCTCGGCTGGCGCGTCGGAGGCGGCTACTTCCCCGGACGCCTCGCCACGGGGTGGTTCACGGTGAAGAGCGAGAAGGGCAAACGCCAGCTGTGGTGCGTCCATCGCGCCCGCGAAGTGCTGGTGATCGACACCCGGCTCGACAAGCCGAGTCGTGTCGTGCTGCAGCTGCCCGACCGCCACGACGTCGCCTGGTACATCGGCGAACGGCTCGCCCGGTGACCCGAGAACCAGCCGTCCACCAGCGCCGATAGGCTCCCGCGCATGTTCAAGGCCTTGAAACGGTGGTGGAGGTATCTGGCCGCCAAGCTGAGCGGCAAGCTCGAGGAGAGCGCCGATCCCAAGGTCCAGCTCGAGCAGGCCATCAGCGAGGCGCAGGAGCAGCACCGGCGGCTGCGGGAACAGGCGGCCAACGTCATCGCCAACCAGAAGCAGCTCGAGATGCACCTGTCGCGCACGATGGCCGAGCTGGAGAAGGCCAACGCCAACACCCGCCAGGCCCTGGTGATGAGCTCCGACGCCGCTCGTTCGGGCGACGCCACCAAGGCCGGCGAGTACGACAGCGCCGCCGAGTCGATCGCCACCCGGCTCATCGAGCTCGAGAAGTCGGTCGAGGAGCAGAAGACGATGGTGCTGCAGGCCACCCAGGCGGCCGACCAGGCCAAGGCGGCCGTTCAGCAGAACTCGGTGGCGCTGCAGCGCAAGCTGGCCGAGCGCCAAAAGCTCCTGTCGCAGCTCGACCAGGCCAAGATGCAGGAGCAGCTCAACAAGGCCATGGCCACCCTGTCGGAATCGGTCGGCCAGGACGTGCCGACCTTCGACGAGGTGCGCGACAAGATCGAGGCGCGCTACGCCAAGGCCAAGGGCATGGCCGAGCTGCAGGAGACCACCGTCGAGGGCCGCATGCTGGAGATCGAGCAGGCGAGCACCAACACCGAGGCGCGCGGCCGGCTCGAGGAGATGCGAGCCGAGCTCGGCATCCCGGCCAAGACGGCCGGCGCCGTCGAGCCACCCTCGGCCGACGCAGGCGGGTCGTGATCTTCCGCCAGTACGACCTGGCGTGCCTCTCCCTGTTCTCGTACCTCGTGGGCGACGAGACCGCCGGTCGAGCGGTGGTGATCGATCCCCAGCGTGACGTGGCCCAGTACCTGGCCGATGCCGACGCGGCCGGCGTGAAGGTCGAACGGGTCATCGAGACCCACGTCCACGCCGACTTCCTGTCCGGCCACCTCGAGCTGGCCGCCCGGGCCGGCGCCGTCATCAGCTACGGAGCGGCGCTCGCCGGCCCGTTCGACTTCGAGATCGACCCGCTGCACGACGGCGACCGCCTCGTCCTCGGCGAGGTCGTGCTCGAGATCCGGGCCACGCCCGGCCACACCCCCGAGTCGGTCAGCATCGTCGTGTGGGAGCACGGCGACGACGCCGAGCCGTACGGCGTGCTGACCGGCGACACCTTGTTCATCGGCGACGTGGGCCGACCCGACCTGCTGGTCGCGGCGGGCGTCGACGCCGCCGATCTGGCCGGCATGCTGCACCGGTCCCTGCACACGCAACTGCTCACGCTGCCCGACTCGACGCGCGTGTTCCCGGCCCACGGCGCCGGCTCCGCGTGCGGCCGCCATCTGTCCACGGCGGTATCGAGCACGATCGGCAACGAGCGCCGCACGAACTACGCCCTCGCCCCGATGGCGGTCGACGACTTCGTGCGGGTGGTCACCGAGGGCCAACCCGTGAGTCCCGCCTACTTCGCCTTCGACGCCGACCTCAACCGCCGTGATCGACCGTTGCTCGACGAGGAGCGCCCACCGCCGCTGCTGCCGTTGGCCGAGCTGTTGGCGCGCCAACGCGCCGGTGCAATCGTGCTCGACGCCCGGGACCCCGCCGAGTTCGCCGCCGGCCATGTGCGCGGCGCCGTGAACGTCGGGTTGGGCGGGCGCTTCGCCGAGTACGCCGGTGACGTGATAGAGCCCGGACGCGACATCGTGCTCGTCGCCGATCCCGGCCACGAGCTCGAGGCCAAGGTGCGCCTGGCGCGCATCGGCCTCGACGGCGTGGTGGGCGCCCTCGACGTCCCGCTGGCCGCCCTCGCCGCCGCCCCCGACGTGACGGCACGGTCGTCGCGTCTCACCGCGGCGATCCTCGCCGAGCGACTCGGACGGCTCGACGGCGTGCAGGTGGTCGACGTCCGCAACCCCCCCGAGACGGCCGCCGGCACCCTGCCCGGCGCGGTGACGATCCCTCTGGCGCGCCTCACGCTGCGGCTGGGCGAGCTCGATCCGGCCCGACCCACCGTCACGTACTGCGCCAGCGGCTACCGGTCGAGCATCGCCGCCAGCGTGCTCGAGGCGGCCGGGTTCGCCGACGTGTCGGACCTCCTCGGCGGCTACGAGGCCTGGATCTCTCGGCCGTCCTAGTCCCCTCACCCCGCGAAGTTGGATGCCTGGGTGCCCGAAAGGGCACCGAGGACTCCAACTTCCTGGGGGCTAGCCGGGAAGCACGACGAGGTCGTCGCGGTGGATGGCTTCGTGGCGGACCTCGGGCGGCAGCTCGGTCGTGCGGCGACCGGCCACCGCCCGCATGGTGGCGGCGTCGACGGCGGCCATGCCCCGGGCGAACACGACGCCGTCCGGCGCGGCGACGTCGACGGCGTCGCCGTCGTCGAAGTTGCCGTTGACGGACCGGATGCCGGCCGGCAGGAGCGACGTGCCGCGGTCGACGAGCGCACGCCGGGCGCCGTCGTCGACGACGACGATCCCGCTGGGGTCGGTGGCGAAGGCGATCCACAGCTTGCGGGCCGACAGCCGGCGGTCATGAGGGAGGAACACGGTGCCCACGCCGGGGGCACCGGCGACGGCGTCGGCCAGCACGTCGGGGCGCGTGGCCCGGGCGATCACGGCCTGCACCCCCGACCACGAGGCGATGCGAGCGGCGGCCAGCTTCGACGCCATGCCGCCGCTCCCCCGGGCCGACCCGGTGCCACCGGCGTCGGCGAGGACGGGGTCGTCGGCCGTCACGAGCTCGATGAGCCGGGCCGCCGGATCGGTACGGGGGTCGGCGGTGAAGAGGCCCGGCGTGTCGGTGAGCAGCACCAGGACGTCGGCGTTCACGAGATGTGACACGAGGGCCGAGATGCGGTCGTTGTCGCCGAAGCGGCTCTCGTTGGGCGCGATGGCGTCGTTCTCGTTGACGACGGGAACGCACCCGAGCTCGAGGAGCCGCGTGAGCGTCTGGCGGGCGTGGAGGTACTGGCGCCGGTCGACGAAGCTCTTCGAGTCGAGCAGGACCTGGGCGCCCACCAGGCCGTAGTGGCCGAGGATGTCGTTGTAGACCTGCATCAGCCGGCTCTGGCCGGCCGCCGAAAGCGCCTGCAGGGTCGGGATGTCGGCAGGGCGCCCGGGTAGCCCGAGGGCGGCGACGCCGGCCGATACTGCGCCGCTGGTGACGATGAGGACACGGTGGCCCTCGCTGCGGAGGTCGACCACCTCGCGGCACAGCTTCACGACCGCGGCCAGGTCGATCACGCCGCTCTCGTCCGTGAGCGACGACGAGCCGATCTTCGCCACCACCGTCTTCATGGCGCCTCGGAGTGTGGCACAGAGGGTGCCGACCGCCTCGGCGTCAAACGCCTTCGCGCGCCACCCGCTCCCAGAACTGACTCCATGACGGGAACGCCTCGGGGAGCTGGTGGGTCGTGAGGGCGCTCCCGCTCGACGCGACGCCGGCGCCGTGGGACGGCCGAGTGAGCGCATCGACGATGTACCAGCGATGGAACCGGCGCCGCTGGAAGTACCACTCGCCGTCGACGCGTCGGTAGTCGTCCCAGTACTGGAGCATCCCCTGCACCCACTCTCCCGTGTCCGGATGGTCGAGCTCGTCGTGGCAGTACACGACGCCGCGAGCACGATCGGCGTCGTCGAAGTCGACGATGTGGTTGCCGACGAAGTGCACCGAGGTGCGCATCTTGCTCATGGTCGCCGTGAACCAGCGCTTGAGCGCCTCCCGGCCGACCTCGTCGCGACCGACGCGGACGTCGGGCACGAACAGCTCGACCATGGCGTCCATGTCGCGCGAGTCCAGGCACAAGCCGTACCGGTGCGGCAGCTGGCGGAGCGCCGCCAGCGACTCCATCCGGTCGAGGCGTTCCTCGACGCTCGCCGGCGTCCACGGTCCCAGTCGTGACATCTAGCCTCCTTCGCAGGGCAGGTTCCGACAGACTCGCACGGCCTCCTATCCTGCGCCCGATGACGGCCGCCCCCGTGAACGTCCAGGAGGCCATGCGCGACGCCGCCCGGGCATCCGCCCACGGCAGCCGGTGGCTGATGATGGTGCGCAGCCCGTACGGCAAGGCCGTCGACCGGGCGCTCGTGCGGTGGACCGGGCTGTCCGCAGTGACGTGGGCCTTCGCTCGTGCCGGCGGCCATGCATACCAGCCGTCGTTGCTGCTCCAGACCATCGGGCGCAAGTCGGGACAGATCCGGTCCAGCGTGCTGCCCTACTTCCACGTTGGTGACGACCTGGTGGTGTGCGGCTCGAAGGGCGGCGGGCCTGTGGACCCGTTGTGGGCCGAGAACATCCGGGCCGACGGCAACTGCTGGCTGCGCATCCGCCGGCGGCTGGTGCCGGCGCGGGGTCACGAGGCCACCGGCGACGAGCGCTCGTGCTTGTACCCGGTGGTAGCCGCGATGCACCCCGGCCTCGACGCCTATCAGGAACGAGCCGCCGGCTACGGCCGCGACGTGCCGCTGATCGTCCTGCGCCCGAGAGCGCCGCTTCCTGCCGGCGCGTGAGCGTTCGGCCGCGACTCAGCCGGTGTCGTACTCGAAGCTGAAGTCACCCACCCACACGACGTCACCGGGCTGGGCGCCGGCGCGCGCCAGGGCCCGGTCGACCCCGAGGCGCTTCAGACGGTCGTCGGCGTAGGCCAGGGCGTCGCGGTTGGTGAGGTCCGACAGGGCCACGGCCCGTTCGGCGGCGCGGCCGTGCACCCGGAACTCGCCGTCGGCGACGCGCTCGACGGTGACGCCCTCCGGCACCGGCCGGTGGATCACGAAGCCCTCGGCGACCGGCTCGGCGGCGCGGGCCTCGGTGACGAGGGCAGCGAGGGTCCCCGTGAGCTCGGCCAGCCCTTCGCCCGTGACGGCCGAGATCCGCCGGCTCGGCCCGTCGAACTGGGCCACGTCGGCCTTCGTGCCCACCACGAGGCGGGGTCGCTCGAGCAGATCGGGCCGGTAAGCGCCCAGCTCGTGGAGCAGGATGCGCTCCTGCTCGCCGGGGGGAGGCCCTTCGATCGGGGCCAGGTCGACGAGCACGCACAGGACCCGGGCCCGCTCCACGTGGCGCAGGAACTGATGGCCCAGGCCCCGACCGGCGCTGGCGCCCTCGATGACCCCGGGAATGTCGGCCACGACGAACTCGGCGCCGTCGACGCGCACCACGCCGAGGTGCGGCTCGAGGGTGGTGAAGGGATAGTCGGCGACCTTGGGCTTGGCGGCCGAGATGCGACTGATCAACGTGCTCTTGCCGGCGTTAGGGAATCCGACGAGGGCCACGTCGGCCATCAGCTTCAGCTCGAGCTTGAGCCAGCGTTCCTCGCCGGGCTCGCCCTGCTCGGCAAAGCTCGGGGCCCGCCGCCGGTTCGACAGGAAACGGGCGTTGCCCCGGCCGCCCCGGCCGCCGGCGGCAGCCTTCCACCGGTCGCCGTGGTGCACGAGATCGGCGAGCACCTCGCCGGTGTAGAGGTCACGGGCCACCGTGCCCTCGGGCACGGCGACGATGAGGTCGTGGCCGGAGGCGCCGTGCTGGTCCTTGCCCTTCCCGTGGGCGCCGTTGCCGGCCCGCCGATGGGGATGGTCGCGGAACGGAAGGAGCGAGGCCACGTTGCGGTCGGCCACCAACCACACGTCGCCGCCGTTGCCGCCGTCGCCCCCATTGGGGCCGCCCTTCGTGACCGGGCCCTCACGCCGGAAGGACACGGAGCCGGCGCCGCCGTCGCCCCCCCGCACGTTCAGTTGCGCTTCGTCGACGAACCCGGCCATAGAGCCGTTCCAGGCTACCGACCACCGGGAGGCGGTCCCCTGCCGCAACGAACCTCGCCTGTGGCGCCCGTTGGTGCACATTCCGCTCCATTTGGCGACACAAGCGACTTCGTCACACCCCTTGAGTACCGTCGACACCATGACGAGAGTCGAGGCATGGGCGGCCACCATGGCCGGGCACGAGGCGGAGGAGATCCGCCTCGCCCACGCCGGCTCGCGCGCCGGGCCGGGTCCCCTGGCCGTCCTGGGCCGGGAGGAGCGCGAGGCGCGGGAGGCCGTCCTGCTCGCTGCGGGCGCCACCCGGGCCAGCGGTGCCGGGCGGCGGGTCCGGCCCGAGGAGCCCGATCCGGTGCGCACGTGCTTCGAGCGCGACCGGGACCGCATCCTGCACGCCAACGCCTTTCGCCGGCTGGCCGGCAAGACGCAGGTGTTCGTGTTCCCGGACGACCACCAGCGCACCCGCCTCACCCACGCCCTCGAGGTCGCCCAGGTGGCTTCGGCGGCGGCCCGGGCCCTGCGGCTGAACGTGGCGCTCACCGAGGCGATCGCCCTCGGTCACGACTGCGGGCACGGTCCCGGTGGCCACGCGTCCGAAGACGCCCTCGCGCCGTTCGTGGACGGTGGGTACGACCACGCCGTGTGGGGGGCCGACGTGGTGCTCGAGCCGCTCAACCTGTGCGCCGAGACGCTCGACGGCGTGCGCAACCACTCCTGGAGCCGGCCGGCGCCGGCCACGCCCGAGGGTGAGGTCGTGTCATGGGCCGACCGCATCGCCTACGTCTGTCACGACTTCGAGGACGCCGTGGCCGCCGGCGTGGTCACGCCCGACATGCTGCCCGGGCTGGTGCGGGAGCGGTGCGGCACCAGCCGGCGCAGGCAGATCAGCGCCTTCGTCCGGTCGTTGGTGGATGCCACCTCGACGGCCGGCGTGGTCGGCATGGGCCCGGCCGAAGCCGAGGCGCTCGCCGAATTCCGGCGGTTCGACTACCAGCACATCTACATGCGGCCGGCGTCGGTCCGCCAGGCCGAAGCCGTCATCAGACTGCTGCGGGCCCTGGTGGAGCGCTACGCCGACCGGCCCAACCTGCTCCCGCTGGACCGCCAGGCCGGCGTCGAAGCCGCCAGCCCCGAGGCGTGGCGGGCCGCCGTCACCTACGTGAGCGGGATGACCGACCGCTTCGCCTGCCAGCAGGGGCTGAGCCTGTTGGGCTGGGACCGCTCCCAGCTACCGAAGGGGGTGGACTAGGAGGCGGCGGAACCGACGAGCACGTCGACCACCTTGCGGCCTCGCCGCTCGCCGAACTTCACCCTGCCGTCGGCCGTGGCGAACAGCGTGTCGTCGCCACCCCGCCCCACGTTGTGGCCAGGGTGGAACTTGGTGCCCCGCTGGCGCACGATGATCGTGCCGGCCGTGATGGCGTGGCCGTCGAACACCTTCACGCCGAGGCGCTGGGCGTTGGAGTCACGCCCGTTGCGGGTGGAGCCGCCGCCCTTGGTCTTCGACATCTCGACGTCCTCCCTGGTCAGCCCCGGCTGATGCCGGTGATCTCGACGGTGGTGTAGTGCTGGCGATGGCCGAAGCGCCGGCGCTGGTTGGTGCGGCGCTTGTAGGTGAATCCGTTGATCTTGGGCCCCTTGGCGGTGCCGACGACGGTGCCCGTGACTGCCGATCCCTGGAGTTGGGCCGGCGTGGCGAGCACGTCCTCGCCATCGACGAGCAGCACGGGCGTGAAGGTGACCTCGGCGCCGTCC
Organism: bacterium; assembly: GCA_046725105.1. Lineage (GTDB taxonomy): Bacteria > Actinomycetota > Acidimicrobiia > Acidimicrobiales > Ilumatobacteraceae > DASXAI01. The sequence continues at coordinate 17,030 of JBKOXV010000151.1, forward strand.
TCGGCGCCGAGCAGCTCGACGTCGATGCGCTGGCCCGACTCGACCCGCTCCTGCTTCCCACCGGTGGCGATGACTGCGTACATAGCGGTTGACCAGCCTACCCGAGCCGCGATGCGCCCATCAACGCACCCCAGGCGATGGGGGCAGATCGAGGGGGGAGAAGGTCGGCTTCCCCCTCGAGGAGCTACTCGATGATCGAGTGGTCGACGATGACGCCGCGGCCCTCGCACATCGGGCACACGTGGGCAAAGCTTGTGAGCAGGCCCTCGCCGATGCGCTTGCGGGTCATCTCCACCAGCCCCAGCTCGGAGATGTCGAACACCTGCGTGCGGGTCTTGTCACGGGCGAGGGCGTCCCGGAACGCCGCCACCACAGCCTGGCGGTTCTCCCGCAGCTCCATGTCGATGAAGTCGATCACGATGATGCCGCCGATGTCGCGCAGCCGCAGCTGCCGGGCGATCTCGTCGGCGGCCTCCAGGTTGTTGTGGAACACCGTGGCCTCGAGGTTCGACGTGCCGACGTTCTTGCCCGTGTTCACGTCGATCACCGTGAGCGCCTCGGTGTGCTCGATGATCAGCGACCCGCCCGACGGCAGCCACACCTTGCGGTCGAGCGCCTTGTGGAGCTGCTCGTGCACGTGGAACCGCTCGAACAGCGGGAGCCCGTCCTCCTCGGCGTCGTAGTACTCGACCCGTTCGCCCAGCGCCGGCATGATCGACGACACGTAGCCGCGCACGTCTTCGTACATGGCCCGGTCGTCGATGAGAACGCCCCGGTACTCCCGGTTGAATTCCTCGCGGATGACCCGGACCGCCATGTCCGGCTCCCGGTAGAGCAGCGTCGGTCCCGAGGCCCGCTTGGCGGCCGCCTCGATCTCGGCCCATTGACCCAGCAAGCGGCGCACGTCGTTGGCGAGCTCCTCTTCGATCACGTTCTCCGCCGCCGTGCGGACGATGACGCCGTGCTCGGCCGGCTTGATCTTGTCGAGGATGGATCGGAGGCGCTTGCGCTCGTCGTCGGGGAGGCGCTTCGAGATGCCGTAGGTGCGGGAGTTGGGGATGAGCACGACGAACCGGCCCGGGAGCGAGACTTCCTGGGTGAGCCGAGCACCCTTGGCTCCGATCGGGTTCTTGGTGACCTGGCACAGGATCATCTGGCGGGCTTTGAGCATCTGCTCGATGCGGGGCCGTTCGGAGCGCTCGACGATGTCCTCGGGCTCGTACTGCACGTCGCCTCGGTACAGCACGGCGTTCTTCGGCGTGCCGATGTCGACGAAGGCCGCCTCCATGCCGGGCAACACGTTCTGGACCCGGCCGAGGTAGACGTTCCCGTGGATCTGGCTGATGTCGTCGGCGGGCCGGCTGACGTAGTGCTCGATGAGATTGCGACCCTCGAGGACGGCGATCTGGGTCAGCTCGGCCGTGACGTGCACGGCCATGAGGTAGCGCCCGACCGGCCGGCCTTTGCGCTCGCGGCCGCGGCGCCGTTCGAGCGTCTCGTCGTCGAGCTCGACGGCGGCCATCATCTTCGACGGGCTGACGACGGCACGCGCCGGCGCCCGGCCCGACCCGGACCGCCCGCCCGCCGTGCCACCCCGGCGCCGTTTGCGGGTCGACGGACCGGCCGGCGCCCCCGGCCGCCCGGTCTTGGTGACCGGCGGTGGTTCCGGGGCGGGGCGGGTGTCGCCGATCTGAGGACGACGCACAAGCACGCGCTCGGCCACCTCGGGAGACCGCACCTTGCCCTCGATCGGCCGATCGGGCAGCTCCGGTTCGGTGCCATCCTCGGCGACATCGGTGGCGGTGGTGACACGGGTCCGGTTGCGGCCGCGCCCGCCGCGGGTCCCGCGGCGCCGGCGCTTCGGGTTGGAAGTGGTGTCGCCGGGCTCAGCCGGCGAGCCGCCGTCGGCTTGGGGAGGGCGGGACGGGTCGGGTTCTGGAGCGGCGCCGGTCGCACCGCTCTCCAGGACGTCGGACATTCGGGGGTTCCCTTCTCATGCGCACGCTCGAAGGGCGTGCGTGAGGGACGTCGCGTCGACTGGGATCGGTTCCCGTCGCGCGCCGTCGCGCTCGATCCATTGGTGGGTGCGCAGCACCCGACGGGCTTCGACGGCGCCGAAGCACGCCTCGACCAGCTCGCCCGGGCGCAGCCCACGGGGCTGCGTGGCGACCTCGGCCGTGATGACGGTGCCATCGCCCGGGGCGCCGTCGTCGGTGACGGCGAGGCTCACGATGGCGGGGCGTAGGTCGTCGGTGACCTGGTGGCCCTTGCGGATGCGGGTGGCCACCAACGCCGGCGCGGCGAGGGCGGCCGCCACGGCATCGGCGGCCGCCGTGCCGTCCAGGCCGGTCAGTTCGATCTCCCACGTGCAGGCGGTGACGGCCTGTTGCAGAGACGGCTCGGGACCATCGAGGTTCGCCGCCGCCACGCACTCGATGCCGTGAGGGAGCGCGGGGGTGAGGCGCGCCGGCAACGAGGTGACGTCGACGGTGTCGGCCACGTCGACGTCGAGGTACTCGCCGAGCGATTCGTGCCCGGTCGAGAGAGCCAACCCGAACGAGAGCCGCGGCCGGGGCGAGAAACCCTCGGTGTAGGCCACGGGTACTTCGGCTCGGCGCAAGGCCCGCTCCCACATGCGAGCCACGTCGCGGTGGCTCGTCCAGCGCACCTTGCCGAGCTTGGTGAAGCGCAGGCGGGCCCGCGCCACCACCGTCACGCCGGCACCGGCTCTCGCCGCGGCAGCAGCCGCACCGGTGTCACTCCCCCGGTTGACAGATCCTGGGCCGTGCCCTGGCTGCCGCCGGCGGGCACGACTGGCGACGCGACGACGTGCTCGAGGCCGTAGCCCGTACACACTCCGCAGTCGTAACACGGTGTCCACCGGCAGTCCTCCACGCCCGACCCGGCCAGCGCCGCTCGCCAATCCTGCCACAGGAAGTCGGGATGGAGGCCGGCCGAGATGTGAGCCCAGGGCAGCACCTCGGTCTCGTCACGGTGCCGGTGCACGTACCAGTCGATCGAGAGCCCCTCGGCGGCCATGGCCTCTTCCCACAGCCGGAGGTCGAACTGCTCGCTCCACTCCTGGAAGGTCCCGCCGGCCCGCCAGACCCGCTCGATCGCCGCGCCGATGCGCCGGTCACCCCGGCTGGCGATGCCTTCCACCAGCGTCGCCCGGGGGTCGTGCCACTTGAGCTGGACGCCCCGGGCCCGGGCGGTGGCGTCGCGCAGCAGGCCGATCTTGCGCCGCAGTTCGGCCTCGGTGTTCTGGCCGAACCACTGGAAGGGCGTCTGCGGCTTGGGCACGAATCCGCCCACGCTGGCCGTCACCGACGCCCGCGGCGTGTGGGCTTTGCCGATGGCCACGCAGTTGCGGGCCAGCTCGGCGACGCCGCGCGTGTCGTCGTCGGTCTCGGTGGGCAAGCCCGTGAGGAAGTAGAGCTTCACCCGGTTCCAGCCCTGCGAGTAGGCCGCCTCGACGGCGCCGAACAGGTCCTCCTCGCGGATCAGCTTGTTGATGACCTGGCGGAGTCGCCATGATCCCGCCTCCGGGGCGAAGGTGAGGCCGGTCCGCCGGGCCGACGCCACCTGGGCCGCGATCCCCACCGTGAAGGCGTCGACCCGCAGCGACGGCAGGCTGACGCTCACCTGACCGCAGCCGGTCGGGTCGTTGACGGTGTCGGCCACGACCCGCTCGATGCCGGAGAAATCGGCCGTCGACAGCGAGGTGAGGCTGACCTCGTCATATCCCGTGCGGCGCAGGCCGTCACGGATCATGGTGCGGACCTGCTCCTCGGGCCGCTCCCGAACGGGCCGGGTGATCATGCCGGCCTGGCAGAAGCGACAGCCCCGGGTGCAGCCGCGGAACACCTCCACGTTCAGCCGATCGTGCACGACCTCGGTCAGCGGCACGAGCTGGCGCTTGGGGTACGGCCATTCGGCCAGGTCGGCGACGGTGCGCTTGGCGACCTCAGCCGGCACGTCGGGGTAGCGGGGCGTGACGGCGACGAGGGCGGGGCCGTCGTAGGTGGCCTCGTACATCGACGGGACGTACACGCCGGGCACCCCGGCCAGCGTCCGCAGCACCCGCTCCCGGCTCCCGGCCGTCCGGCCGCCCGCCTTCCACTCCCGCAGCACCTCGGTGACGTCGCCGACGGCTTCTTCGCCGTCACCGATCACGAAGAAGTCGACGAAGTCGGCGAGCGGCTCGGGGTTGAACGTGCAGTGCCCGCCGGCGCCGACCAACGGGTGCTCGGGCCCGCGCTCGGCCGCCCGCACCGGCACGCCGGCCAGGTCGATGCAGTTCAGCACGTTGGTGTAGACGAGCTCGGCCGACAGGTTGAAGGCGATCACGTCGAAGGCGCCCGCGTCGCGATGGGACTCGACCGAGAACAGCGGCAACCGGTGCGAGCGCATCAGGACCTCGAGGTCGAGCCACGGCGCGTACGAGCGCTCGGCGACGGCGTCGTCGCGCTCGTTCAGGATCTCCTGGAGGATCTGCAGGCCCTGGTTGGGCAGGCCGATCTCGTAGGTGTCGGGGTAGATAAGCAGCCAGGCGACCCGGCCAGGGTGGTGTTCCGGCGTAAGGGCGCCGTCCTCGCAGCCGATGTAGCGCGCCGGCTTCTGCACCTTGGCCAGGAGCGGCTCGATCCTGGGCCAGAGACTCATGAGTTGAGCGAGTCTACCGGCGGGGCATTCGGTGGCGGACCGGGCTGGGCGATTCGGGTGAAATGTCGTAT
>JBKOXV010000014.1:0-5415 GCA_046725105.1 bacterium
GGCCGACCACGTGGTCCCCCGCCTGAAGGGAATGGCCCGGGCCCTGTTCCTCCCGGGCCGGTTCGTCGCCGCCGACGCCGACGCGGCCACGTTCGCCCTTCCCAGTCCCCAGCAGATCGCCAAGTGCGAGCAGTACCGCGGCGAGGTCGAGGCGGCGCTGGCCGATCATTTTCACCGGCCGGTGCCGCTCCGGTTGGTGCTCGACGGGCCGGAACGGACCGGCCCGTCCGCCGAGACGGCGCCCCCACCCGACGACGAAGTCGATCTGGCCGACGTCGTCGACGCCCCGCCCGCTCACATGCCCAGCGGGCTCGACCGGCTCACCGAAGCCTTCCCGGGCGCCCAGCTCGTCGAGGAGTCGTGAGATGAGCGAGCCACCGGACATGGGCGACCTGCTGCGGCAGGCGATGGCGTTCCAGGAGCAGCTCGTGGCGGCCCAGGACGAGGCTCGGCAACAGGTGGTCACGGGCCGGGCCGGCGGCGGGCTGGTCCGGGTGCGGATGACTGGTGGCGGCGACGTCGACGACGTCGAGATCGCGCCCGAGGCGATCGACCCGTCAGATCCGGAGTTGCTCGAGGATCTCGTGCTGGCGGCGTTCCGCGACGCCCAGGAACAGGTCCGCCAGCTCCAGAAGTCGGTGATGGGCGGACTCACGGGTCTCCCGGGGCTCGGCGCCCTGGGCCTCGGCGGTGAACCCGAAGGCGGCTGAGTGCCCATCTACGCCACGCCGGTGCAGGCGCTGATCGACGAGCTCGGCCGGCTGCCTGGCATCGGTCCCAAGTCGGCGCAGCGCATCGCCTTCCACCTGCTGAAGCTGCCCACCGAGGATGCCACCCGCCTGGCGCGTGCCATCACCGACGCCAAGGAGCGGGTCACGTTCTGCGAGCGGTGCTTCAACGTGTCGGAGGGCCCGCTGTGCGCCATGTGCACCGACGATCGGCGCGACGCGTCAGTGGTGTGCGTGGTGGAGGACGCCCGCGACATCGTCGCCGTCGAGAAGACAGGCGAGTTCCATGGCCGCTACCACGTGCTGCTCGGTGCCATCAGCCCCATCGACGGAATCGGTCCCGAGCAGCTGAAGGTCCGGGAGCTTCTGGCCCGCCTCGAGCCCGAGGGAGTGCGCGAGGTCATCCTCTGCACCAACCCCAACATCGAGGGCGAGGCCACCGCTATGTACCTGGCCCGGCTCCTGAAGCCGCTCGGGCTGCGGGTCACGCGCATCGCCAGCGGCCTTCCCGTGGGCGGCGACCTCGAATACGCCGACGAGCTCACGCTGGGCCGGGCGCTGGAGGGCCGGCGCGACGTCGACGCCTGAGCCGGCCGAAAAACCGAACCGGGGTGCCGCCCCTCGAGTTGGTAGCGGGCGGACAGGCCAACTCGATGGACGGCACCCCAGACCGTTGCCGGAGCGTGAGGGGGAGCACACGCACCGGCGTTGTTTCGATCACATTACGACGTTTGCGAACCCATGACAAGTCCGGGGCTGGATTCCCACAAATTTGCTGGTCAGACCGTCTGCACCAGGAGAGCGTCGCCCTGACCCCCGCCGCCGCACAGGGCAGCGGCGCCGAGCCCGCCACCGCGCCGGCGCAGCTCGTGGAGCACGGTGAGGGCGAGGCGGTTGCCGGACATGCCGATGGGGTGGCCGAGGGCGATGGCGCCGCCGTTCACGTTCGTGACGTCGTCGGTGATGCCCAGGTCGGCCATCGAGGCCAGGCCGACGGCGGCGAAGGCCTCATTCAGCTCGAACAGGTCGACGTCGGCGACGTTCTTGCCGGCGCGGGCCAGCGCCGCCTTGATGGCCCGGCTGGGCTGGTGCAGGAGCGACACGTCGTCGGGCCCCGCCACCTGCCCGTAGGCGACGAACTCCCCGAGGGGCTCGACGCCGGCCCGCTCGGCCGCCGCCTTCGACATAACCACCAGGGCGGAGGCGCCGTCGGAGATCTGTGACGCGTTGCCGGCCGTGATGGCGCCGTTGCCGGAGAAGGCCGGCTTCAGGGAGCCGAGCGACTCGGCGGTGGTGCCGGGCCGCACCCCCTCGTCGGTCTCCACCAGGATCGGCTCGCCCTTGCGCTGGGGCACCGGTACCGGGACGATCTCGTCGACGAAGCGGCCGTCCTTGATGGCGGCCGCCGCCCGCTCGTGGCTCTTGGCCGCCGCTTCGTCCTGGGACTCACGGGAGATCAGCTCGGCGTTGGCGTAGCGCTCGGTGCCGGCGCCCATGAGGCACGATTCAAAGGCGCACCACAGGCCGTCGCGGATGATGGCGTCGACCAGCTCGGTGTTGCCGTAGCGGAACCCGGCCCGGGCGCCCGGCAGCAGGTAGGGGGCGTTCGTCATGCTCTCCATGCCGCCGGCCACGACGACCTCGGCCTCGCCCGTGGCGATCATCTGGTCGGCCAGGTACAGGGCGTTGAGGCCCGACAGGCACACCTTGTTGACGCTGGTGGCCGGCACGCTGAGGGGTACGCCGGCCTTGGCGGCGGCCTGGCGGGCCGGGATCTGGCCCTGGTTGGCCATCAACACCTGGCCCATGAACACGTAATCGACCTGGTCGGCGGTGACCCCGGCCCGCTCGAGGGCGGCCTTGATGGCGATCCCGCCCAGCTCGACGGCGCTGAATCCGGCGAGGGCGCCGGACATCTTGCCGATCGGCGTGCGGGCGCCGGCGACGAAGTACGAGCCAGGCATGGGTTACCCCCTGGTAGTCACGTGGTCCGGCGAGTCTAGGGGGCGGGCCCGCCCGGTTTCACGCTGGCTGAACCATGCCAGACGTGGTCAAACAAGCGTGAAACGGGATCGAGCGAGCCACCTTGGCCGGCGTTCCTACCGATCAGTAGTTTCGGGTGATGGAGCAGATCCGCGACGCCATCCTGCAGGGAGCGCCCGGGCCCGATCTGGCCGCCCTGGCGATCCCCGACCACTACCGCGCCGCGTTCGTGCGGCGCGAAGACGTCGGCATGTTCGACGGCATCGAGTCCGCCGACAAGGACCCCCGCAAGAGCCTGCTCGTCGCCGACGTGCCGACGCCCGCTCTCGCTCCCGACGAGGCGTATGTGGCCGTGATGGCCAGCTCCATCAACTTCAACACGGTCTGGACCAGCATCTTCGAGCCACTGCCGACCTTCGGGTTCCTCGATCGCCTCGGCCGTGAGAGCGAGTGGGCCGCCCGCCACGCCGCCGACTACCACGTCGTCGGGTCCGATGCCGCCGGCGTGGTCCTCCGGGTCGGCTCCGAAGTTCGCGGTTGGGCGCCCGGCGACCGGGTCACGGTCCATTGCAACTACGTCGACGACCAGGACCCCTCGTCGCACAACGACTCGATGCTCGCCGCCAACCAGCGCATCTGGGGCTTCGAAACCAACTTCGGCGGCCTCGCCGACCTCGCCGTGGTGAAGGCCAACCAGCTCATGCCCAAGCCGTCCCATCTCACGTGGGAGGAGGCGGCGGTGAACGCGCTCTGCAACTCCACGAGCTACCGGATGCTGGTCGGCGAGCACGGCGCCCGGATGAAGCAGGGCGACACCGTCCTCGTGTGGGGCGCCACCGGGGGCATCGGCGGCTACGCCGTCCAGTACGTGCTGAACGGCGGCGGCACCCCGATCGGCGTCGTGTCGAGTCCGGAGAAGGCGGCCCTGCTCAACGAACTAGGGGTCGAGGCCGTGATCGACCGCAAGGCGGCCGGCTACCGCTTCTGGTCGGACGCCACGACCCAGGACGAGTCGGAATGGCGCCGCTTCGGCAAGGACATCCGCGCCCTCGTGGGCGACGACCCGGACATCGTGTTCGAGCACCCGGGTCGCCAGACGATGGGCGCTTCGATCTTCGTGTGCAAGCGGGGCGGCACCGTCGTCACGTGCGCGGCAACCTCGGGCTACATGGTCGAGTTCGACAACCGCCATTTCTGGATGAAGCTGAAGAAGCTCATCGCCTCGCACTTCGCCAACTACGCCGAGGCGTGGCAGGCCAACCGCCTCGTGAGCCAGGGCCGCATCCATCCCCTGCTGTCGGCCGTGTACTCGCTCGACGACGTCGGTGAGGCGGCGCGCACGATCCACCGCAACGAGCACGAGGGCAAGATCGGCGTGCTGTGCCTGGCGCCGAACGAGGGCCTCGGCATCGACGACACCGAGCGCAGGGCCGCCGTCGGCGAGGACAAGATCACGCTGTTCCGTCGCTACGGTTCCTGATGTGATCCTCACCGAGATCGACCACGTCGCCATCGCCGTCAACGACCTCGAGGCCGCCGTCGACTACTACCAGCGGGCCTTCGGGGCCGAGGTCGAGCACCGCGAGGTCGTCGAGAAGGACGGCGTGGAGGAGGCTCTCCTCCGCGTGGCCGACAGCTACGTGCAGCTGCTCACGCCGGTGCGCGCGGACTCGCCCGTCGCCAAGGCCCTCGAGAAGCGGGGTGAGGGCCTGCACCACATCGGCTACCGAGTGAAGGACTGCGCCGCCGCACTCGCCTCGGTCGTCGCCGCCGGCGGCACGCCGATCGACACGGTTCCTCGTCCCGGCTCCCGAGGCACCACGGTCGCCTTCGTGCATCCCAAGGGCAGCTTCGGCACGTTGATCGAGCTCGTCCAGGAGTGAGCGACCCGTTCTACCGCCGTACTCTCACCCGCCTCCTCGACGAAGGCGTCGCTCGCGCTGACGACCGAGTCGTGGTCTCGTGCGGCGGACCGGTCGACCGCGACACCCTGGTCGACGTCGGCTTCACCAACGTCGTGATAACCAACCTCGACGAGCGGATGGTCGGCGACGAGTACGCGCCGTTCGCGTGGGATCGCCAGGACGCCGAAGCGCTCACGTGGCCCGACGACAGCGCCGACTGGGGTCTCGTCCACGCCGGCCTTCATCACTGCGCGTCGCCGCACCGCGCCTTGGGCGAGCTGCTGAGGATCGGTCGCAAGGGAGCGATCGCGTTCGAGGCACGCGATTCCTTGCTGGTACGGGCGGGGGTGCGCCTTCATCTCGTCGAGGAGTACGAAGTGACCGCGGTGGCTGCCAACGGTGGCGACTTCGGCGGCGTCCGCAACGGCCCGGTCCCGAACCACGTGTACCGGTGGACCGAGCGGGAGGTGCGCAAGACGGTGCAGTCGCTGCTCCCGGCCCACGAGCACGACATCCGGTTCGTGTACGGCGTGCGGGTGCCGACCGAGCGCCTCGGCGCCGGCTGGCGGGGCGCCCTCGGGCGAACGGCGGCGCGGGCGGCGCCCGTGGTCGAGCGGCTGGCACCCCGCCAGGGCAACGAGTTCGCCTTCGTGATCCGCAAGAACGTCCGGCCCCAGTCGTGGCTGCGCGATGGTTGAGCCGTGATCGTCCATCTCCTCGACGGAACGTACGAGCTGTTCCGCCAGCACTTCGGGCGCCCGGACCCGGGTGAGTTCGGCGCCACGAAGGCCGTGCTGGCG
>JBKOXV010000046.1:0-6677 GCA_046725105.1 bacterium
AACCAGACCACGGCGTCGGCCGGCGCCAGCTGGCGAAGAGCGCGTTGCCCGGCGGCCTGCGCGTATCCGAGCGCCTTCACCTCGGCCTGCGCACCGCTGGCCAAGAACGAGTGGTGGGCCAGTTCACCGACACGCTCGTCGCCATCGCTGCCGGCGACCGCCTCGATCGCTTCCGCGACCCGGCCGTGCAGCCGAGCCCGGCGGGTGGCGGTCAACCCGTCGTACAGCGTGTGCTCGATGAGCGCGTGCGCGAACGAAAAGCGTCCCGACTCCAGCTCGACGAGCAGCCTCGCCACCACCGCCAGTTCGACGAGATCGAGCACCTCCTCCTCGGTGCGCTCCAACACGGACGCCAGCACGTCGAGCTCGAAGTCGCGCCCGATCACCGAAGCGGTGACCAGGCACCGCTCGACCTCGGGTCCGAGGCGGACCACCCGCCGGTTGATCACTTCGCGCACACTGACCGGCAGACCGCCGCCGCGCAGCGTCGATGTCACCGTCCAGCGCCCGTCCGTTTCCTGCACGATCGCACCGGTGTCGGCGAAGTGCCGGAGCAGCTCCCCGACGAAGAACGGGTTCCCATCGGTCTCGGCCAACAAGGCGTCGCGCAGCTGCAGCCCGACGTCGCCCAGCTCATGGCCGGCGGCGGCTTCCATCAGCCGGGCCAAGGCCGCTCCGTCCAACCCGTGGAGTCGGAACCGCTCAACGCCGGCTTCCCGGTGCAGCGAGGCGAGCAGCTCCCCGAGCGGTGAGCCCGCGACGACTTCCTCCTCGCGGAACGTCGCCACCACGCCCAGGGCGCAGGTGTCGTCGTTGACGATCACATGGCGAAGCAGCTGCACGCTCGGGGCGTCGGCCCAGTGGAGGTCGTCGAGCACCACCACGACCGGGGCAAACCCGGCGAGAACCTCCCGCACCGCTGCGAACAACAGGTACTGGTCGCCCTCACCCCGGTCGGCGTCACCCAACCCGGGAACGAGGCGGGCCAACTCGCCGCGGGCCTCCGGGCTCAACTCGACGTCGGGCCCGCCGGCCACGAGCTCGCCCAGTGCCTCTACCCACGGCCGGTAGGGCACCGTCAGGCCCTCGTGGCACCGCCCGTACAGCACCGTCGCCCCGCTCTCGTAGATGCGCTGGGCGACCAGCGCACTCAGCGTCGTCTTGCCGATGCCCGCCTCGCCCGAGACGAACACCACGCGCGACTGGCCCGCAAGCGTCTCCTTGAGCAGGTCGCAGATGCGTCCGTGCTCGACGTCCCGGCCGTGCACGCCGACGTCCGGGGCCGCCACCAGCCGCCGGGGCAGCGGGACACGATGCTGGGGGACGGGAGCCCACACGACCCGGTTGGCGGCGACGGGCTGGTCGAAACCCTTCAGCGTCAGCGGGCCCACCGACACGAATTGATGGCCACCTCGACCACCGGCCATCTGCCGCACGAGATCCGTCGTCAGGATCTCGCCGGCGCCTGCCTGCGCGCACAACCGCGCCGCCTCCACCACCGGCGGGCCGAAGTAGTCGCGCTCGTCCGTCTCGGCGTCGCCCACCGCGATCCCGACGCGAAGCCCGACCGGGCCACCAGCCGGTGACGGGCTGCGAGCGACGGCCTGCTGCATGGCGACGGCGACGTTCACCCCCGTCGACGCCGACGCGAACGCGACCATGAGCCCGTCGCCGAGATTCTTGACCTCTCGCCCCGCCGCGCCGATGGCACGGCGCAGCAACGCGAAGTGCTCACGGCGCAGCCTCTCCATCTGGGCGGGCCCGTGACGGGCGAGAAGGCCCGTTGAGTCGACCAGATCGGTGAACAGAACCGTGACCGTCTCGACGCCGCCCATCTGGTCGGACGAATTTACCTGCTCACCGGAGGCCCCCGGTCCTGGTCTCGCGTCGATGTGACGCTTTTCGACGCCCGTGGTGCAAAACCGTCACATCGACGGATCCCGGCCACCGGCGCCCCCGTCCGCCGAAGCGCGATCGGCAGCGCTCGGCTACCGTGACGGACTTCGACGCACATCAGTTGGGGGGCGAGATGGGCAAGCTCGATCGTCGGGCGTTTCTGCGCGGGGTGGCCGCGACGGCAGGCGGAGTGATGGTGGGCGGTGGCCCACTGCAGGCGCTGGTCGCGCAGCAGGCTGGGGCGGCGCCGCCGAGCGGAGATCTGGGCCCTGTCCCCGATCTGCGAGACGGGATCGTGCGCCTGCACGTGCGGGACGGGTTCCAGTACCGGTCGTTCCACGACACCGACGGTCCTGCCGTCGTGCTTCCCGACGGGACGCTGCTGCCTGGCCGTCACGATGGCATGGCGGCCTTCCCCGGCCCCGGCGGCAATGTGTGGCTGGTCAGGAACCACGAGGTGAACAACCCGGGACCGGCCTTCGGCCCGAGCAGCGCGACGCCGTACGACGCCATGGCGCAAGGCGGCACCACCACGACCCTCGTCACCCCTGACGGGATCGTGGTCGACGCCTTCACCAGCCTGAACGGCACCCAGATGAATTGCGCGGGTGGGCGGATGCCGTGGGGCGCCTGGCTCACGTGCGAAGAGACCGTCAACGGGCCCGACGTCGGCCCGGACTTCACAGGCGTGTCGAACGCTCCTCTGACGAAGCCGCACGGCTTCATCTTCGAAGTGCCTGCCGGTGGCCGATCGTCCCGCACGCCGATCATGCATGCCGGCCGGTTCGCCCACGAGGCGGCGGCGTTCAGTCCCGACGACGGCAACCTCTACTTGACGGAGGACAACTTCGCCTTCCCGTCGGGCTTCTATCGCTACCTCCCGCCGACCAACCCGATGGCCGTCGGCGGCGTCGAGGACGGCGGCCGCCTCCAGATGCTCAAGGTCGTGGGGGTGGATCAAGCCCACCTCGAGCAGACCCAGACGCTGGGCCAGTCGTATGACATCGAGTGGGTCGACATCGACGAGCCCTTGCCCGGTGACGACGGTCTCTTCACGACGTCACCCACCAACAACGAGGCCATCGTCTTCGTCGGCGACCAGGGCCGTGCCCAGGGCGCGGCCGGGTTCTCGCGACTCGAGGGTGCCACCTTCACGAAGGATGAGATCTACTTCACGTCGACGCAGGGTGGCGGCGCCGCGGAGATCGGACCGGAGCTGGTCAACGGTTACGGCAACGGCACCGGCCAGGTGTGGTCGTACAGCCCGCGACATCAGCGGCTGACGTGTCGCTACCAGTCGCCGAACTCGACGGCGCTCGAGCTGCCCGACAACATCACGGCCCGCAACGACCGCGGCAGCATCGTCATCTGCGAGGACGGACCCGGCGACAACTACATCCGCCGGCTCGATGCCGACGGCCAGCTCGCCGACATCGTGCTGAACCGGCTCCGGCGGAACGCCCCGCCGAACGCACCGCGGTTCGCCGAAGAGTTCGCCGGTGCGACGTTCAGCCCTGACGGCCACACCCTGTTCGTGAACATTCAGGCGGCCCAGGCGGTCACGTTCGCCATCTGGGGGCCGTGGGGCCGCCTGGGCGTGTGAGATGTGAGCTCGGCGCAGGGGCTAGCCGAGACCGGCTCGGAGCGCCTCGAGCCGCTCCGGCACGGCCCGGTATCAGACCCACAGGCCCCGCTTCTCTCGTGCTATCAGGCCGGCGTCCACCAGGATATGGCCTATGACCTGCGGAAACGTGGTCGGGCTGACAGGATTTGAACCTGCGACCTCTTGACCCCCAGTCAAGCGCGCTAACCAAACTGCGCCACAGCCCGGACGGGTAATTACCTTAGTCGGCGGTCAGTCCTCTGCGGCCGACCACCACCCGGCGGCGCCGACGTGATGGACAGCCACGCCAGAGGTGGAAACCGTCATGTCGCCCCGGCGAACGCGCACGAAAGCGTTCCGCGGAACGCCCTACGACACGAGGGCGCCGGCCCACTGGCGGAGCACGAACCGCCGAACCTTGCCCGACGGCAGCGCTGGCAGCTCGTCGAGGAAGACAACGCGGTCCGGGAGGCGGCCGGCGCCGCACGCGTCGGCGACGGCCCGGCGCAGGTCGGCCTCGTCGACGGCGTGACCGGGGCGAGGGCGCACGAAGGCGACGACTTCGTCGTCGGGACCCCCGCCGACGACCACGGCCTCGGCCACGCCGGGTACGGCAGCCAGGGCGCGTTCGACAGGGCCGGGGAGCCATCGCGCCCCTGCGCGCTCGATGACGTCCTCGAGTCGGCCCTCGACGTGGAGGCGCCCGGCGGTGTCGAGCCAGCCGAGGTCGCCCGTGCGGAGCCAGCCGTCGCCGTCGATGGCCCGAGCGGTGGCGACCGGATTGCCGATGTAACCGTCCATCAGCTGCGGCCCACGCGCCCGGACCTCGCCGAGCTCACCCGCGGGGAGCGGGCGGCCGGTGGCGGGGTCGACGATGGCGAGCTGCGTGAAGGGCAGCGGCCGGCCCACGCTGCCTGCCGGGTCGTCTTCGGGATCGCGCTGGTCGGTCTGGGTGAGGACGGGCGACGCTTCGGTCAACCCGTAGACCACCGACAACCGGGCGCCGAGGACCCGGCCGACGGCACGGACCAACGACGGGGCGACAGGCGCTCCTCCGGTCTGGACGAGGCGCACCCGCGGCGAGGACGCGCCGCTCGGGGCGGCCTCGACGAGCGCCTCCAGGGCCCGGGGGAAGGCGCTCAGCACCGTGACGCCGCCGATGGCCATCAGCGCCACCAGGTCGGCGGGATCCCACGACGGCGAGCAGATCATGGTGGCGCCAGTGACGAGGCACGCCACCACCGTGGTCCCGCAGCCGCCGCTGCGGTGCAGGGGCATCGCCGTTAGCCACGTGTCGCCGGCGTGTAGTCCCATCCGCGCCGCGACGAGGCTGGCGTCGGTGGTGACCGCACCATGGCTGGACAACGCCGCCTTGGGCTCGCCGGTGGTGCCAGACGTCGGCAGCACCAGCGCTCCCATGTTGGGTGTCACGACGGGCAGTGTGCGTAGGGCCGGCCCGTCGAAGGGGTCGCCCAGCCCGATGACCGACCGCACGGCCAGCTCGGCCCGCCGCGCACCGATGGCACGGACAGCGTCGTGACTCGTCCGGCCGATGGCGAGCATCCGGGCGCCGGTGCGTCGCAACGCGGCCGTCACGGCGTCGGGTTCCAGGGCGGGATCGATCGGCTGCACGACGAGGCCGGCCAGCGCGCACGCCAGCTCCAGCACGACCCACGCCGGTTCGCTCGGCGCCCAGATCGCCACGACGGTGCCCGGCTCGTGCGCCGCCGCAAGGTGGCGGGCGGCGTCCGCCGCGGCGCGCTCGAGTCCGGCCCACGTCCAGCGGCGGGACAGATCTCGGGCATCGATCAGGGCGGTGCCGGACGGGTCGCGCCGCGCTGCGGCCCGGAGCAGGTCGCCGACCGTCGTCTCCTTGCCCATCAGACGTACGTCGCCGCCTGGGCGGCGCGCTCCACTGACGAGGCGGGCCGATCGGCCGCCCGCCCGGCCACCTGAACGCTGCCGGCGACACCGCTCAGCACGAGCAGAACCGTGAGGTAGAGCACCGTGGGCGGCCCCGATCGCAGGTCGTCGAGGCGCAGGAAGGCGGCACCAACGGCACACAGCGGCCACACGACGAGCGCCAGCACCGGAACACGCGCCTCCTCCCAGCGGGCCCGGATGGCGGCGTAGGCGGCGGCGATGGCCAGAAACGCTGCCCACGAACCTGCGAAGCGAGCGCCCAGACCGGCGACGGCGAACGGCCCGTGCCGGCCCATCTCGCTCGGCCATGCCCACAAGGCCACGGCCAGGACGCCGTACCCGAGGGCGACGGCACCCAACAGGACCCGCGCCCACGTCGCCAGGCGGGGACCGCCTCCGCCCGCCGCCCCCCGTTGCACGACCAGGCTCAGGCCGAACAAAACCGGACTGGCGACGAACAACCCGAACCAGGCCACGGCCTGCCAGCGCCCGAAGTCGAAGACGTCGTGGTGACGGATCGTCGCGAGCAGGGTGGGCAGGGTTAGCCCGAACACGGCGACGCACAGCCCGCGCAGCCCAGGCCACGCCTGCGTCGCCGCCGCCCAGCCGAATACCACCGCCGACGCCACGTAGCAGCCGCCCACGAACGCGGCGAGCGGCGCCGGCCCGATAGCCCACGAGAAGTAGCTACCGGTCGATCGGGGCGCCGCCAGCATCAAGACGCCAACGATCCCCGCGGCCAGCGCCACCAGGGCGCACAGCACTCGGGGTAGGAGCGCGGTCGTTCGTCGATCTTTCCCCATCGCATTCATGGGCATCGGTACGACGCGGCACCCGGGTCGGTTCGCACGTGGCGTTACGCTCCGGGCGCCATACGCGTGAGCATCCGCTGAGGTCCACGTCGAGGCGGGTGCCAAGGCCACCTACTCCGACGGCCTCGACGTCGAGACCAAGGCCCTCGGCGGCGTCTTCGCCAGGCGGCGGCGATCAGAGCAACGACTGAGGTCAGCTGGGGGCGAGCAGGCGTCGCGTGCCCACATAGCTGGCCAGGACGGCGATGGCGGTGTAGGCGCCCAGCGCCGCCGTGGTGGACGCGTCGAGGGAGACGCCGCGGAGCATCACGTCCCGCAGCAAGCTGATGCCGAAGGTGGCGGGCAGCAGCCAACTGACGATCCTGGCCGGATAGGCGAGGCGCTCCGTCGCCAGGAAGAAGCCGCTGAAGAAGAGGCTGGCCAGCAGCACGATCATCGAGTAC
>JBKOXV010000030.1:0-4130 GCA_046725105.1 bacterium
AACCCCGAGATCAACGACATCGCGTTCGTCGGCGTCGTCCATCCGGAGCTCGGCCCGGGCTACGACTTCCAGGTCGGGGGCGGGTTGTCGACGAACCCGATGTTCGCCCAGCGCTTGGGGGCGTTCGTCGCGCCGGGGGGCGTCGCGACGGCGTGGGGCGGGATGACGGCCCTGTTCCGTGAATACGGCTACCGCCGGTCGCGCAACCATGCCCGGCTGAAGTTCCTGGTCGCCGACTGGGGGCCCGAGCGCGTACGGAAGGTTCTCCAGGAGGAGTTCCTCGGGACGGCGCTGCCCGATGGACCCCCGCCCCCGCCGTCCGCGCTCCAGCTGCGCGACCACCTTGGCGTGTTCCCGCAGAAGGACGGGCGGATGTACGTCGGGTTCGGACCCCAGGCCGGCCGGATCGCGGGGCACCAGCTGCGCCTCGTCGCCGACCTGGCCGACGAGTTCGGCACCGGCAAGGTGCGCGCGACCCCGCAGCAGAAGCTCGTGATCGTCGACGTCGATGCGGCACGCGCGGATGAGCTCATCGGTCGGCTCGACGCGCTCGATCTCCCGGCGCGCCCCGACGCCTTCCGGAAGGGAACGATGGCGTGCACCGGGATCGAGTTCTGCAAGCTGGCGATCGGCGAGACGAAGGGCCGCGCGCGATGGCTCTCGACCGAGCTCGCGCGGCGGCTGCCCGGGTTCGACGAGGAGATCCGGATCCACGTGAACGGCTGTCCCAACTCCTGCGCGCGCTTCCAGGTCGCGGACATCGGCTTGATGTCCGCCCTCCGCGTCCGTCCCGACGGGACCAAGTCCGACGCGTTCCTCGTCCACCTGGGCGGCACGATGGGCTCGGATGACCAGGCCTTCGGACGGAAGGTCAAGGGCGTGAAGATCTACGCGGAGGATGCGGCGGACTACCTGGAGACGCTGCTCCGGCGCTACCTGCGCGACCGGAACGGGCAGGGGTCGTTCTCCGCGTTCGTGAACGGGCTCGACGCCGACGGCCTCGCTCGGTTCGCGGAGCCGCCCGCGCGGGAGGAGGCGGTGCTCCGGTGAGCGATACCCCACGCGCCGTGCCGTTCTACTGCCCGTTCTGCGGTGAGCAGGAGCTCCAGCCCGCAGACCCGGCCGGGTGGCGTTGCGAGTCGTGCGCCAGGGTCTTCGAGCTGGAGCTCGTGCGGATCGGCTGACCGGCGTTCCTCAGCGCATCCTCATCGATGCAGTGGGATCGCCGGACACACGAAGCTCTTCACGACTCCGAGATCGGAGGCGCCACCCGGTCCCGGATCAGCGAGTGCGCCCCAGATCTCCGTGTTGGTGTCGATCACGCCGTCGCCGTTCTCGTCGTGCGCGGCGAGCGTTGTCGCGTAGTCCGTGTTCCACCCGAGCGCGTGGACGCGCCACCGCCCACCGTTGTACCCGGCATCACCGGGAGCGGCGGTCGCCACGTTCAGTTGCGCCCCACCGAAGTCATAGATCGTGTCGAACGTGCTCTCCGGCGCGCCCGTACCGGACAGGTCGGTCGGTGTGGCGACGGTCCGGTAGAGGACCCCGTTCACGTAGAACGCCGGACCACCCACACCGGCCCTGGCGACACCCGGGGCCAGGACCAGGACGACCGTCACGATCGCCGCGAAAACCGTTCGTCGCATCTCGATCACTCCTTCCCTCGCGCCGAGACCGTGGAGCCTCGACGAACCAACGGATCGAGCCTAGGAAGAGGCTCCTCACGAGCGGCGAACGGATCCCTTACGGATGTGTGAAAAGCTCGTGCCCGCCCAGAGATACCGGTAGGACGGTCACCGCGCGTTCGGGTCTCGTAAGGATGGGTGCCCTACGCTCATCGAAGGCATGACGCAGACCAGGGAACGGACCGAGCGGCCGACGCCCGGTCCCGCGCGGGACCGGGACCTCCTCTTTGGCGCCACGATCGGGCTGTTATCCGGCGCCGTGGCGCTGGGGGCCGGCCAACTCGTGGCCGGCGTCGTCGGCGGAGCGTCCTCACCGATCATCGCGGTGGGCGAGTCCGCGATCGACGCGACCCCGGAATGGCTGAAGGGCTTCGCGATCCGGACCTTCGGATCGAACGACAAGACGGTGCTCCTCGTGGGCGTCGGGGCCGTCTTGGTCATAGCCGCCGTGATCCTGGGGATCGCTTCCGTGCGACGCCCGCGGGTCGGGATCATCGGCCTCGTCGTGCTGGGGGCGGTCGGCGCGCTCGCGGCCGTCACCCGCCCGGCCAACGACCTGCTCGATGCGATCCCCGCGATCGTCGGGACGATCGCGGGGATCCTGACCTTCGACCGGCTCCGACGAGCCGCTGGCTTCCCCCCGCTGACGACGCCCGCGCGCACCCAGGCGCCGCCCGAACCAACCGCGGGCCCGCCGGCCTTCGACCGGCGCCGGTTCCTCTGGACGGGCGCGGCCGCGGCGGCTCTGGCCGCGACCACGGGGTTCGTCGGGCAGTACCTGGTCCGCCGGTCGGCCGCGAGTGCCTCTCGCGCCGACGTCCGGATCCCCCCGGTCGCCGACGCCGCCCCTCTCCCGCCCGCCGGTGCCGACCTCGGGATCCCCGGCGTCGGCCCGTTCATCACGCCGAACGACGTCTTCTACCGGGTCGACACGGCGCTGTTCGTTCCGGCGGTCGACGCGAGCGGCTGGACGCTCGACATCCATGGGATGGTGCGGCGCCCGATCTCGATCGACTTCGCGCAGCTGCTCGCCCGCCCGTTGATCGAGCGCGACGTCACGCTCACGTGCGTCTCCAACCCCGTGGGCGGCGACTACATCGGCAACGCGCGGTGGATCGGCGCACGCTTGAAGGACCTTCTGGTCGAGGCGGGCGTCGACCCCGCCGCGACGCAGATGGTCTCGCGATCGAGCGATGGCTTCACGGTCGGGACCCCGACCTCGGTCGCCCTGGACGGACGCGACGCGATGCTCGCGGTCGCGATGAACGGCGTGCCCCTTCCTTTGGAGCACGGGTTCCCCGTCAGGATGGTCGTCCCCGGACTGTACGGTTACGAGTCGGCGTGCAAGTGGATCGTCGACATCGAGCTCACGACCTTCGAGGCGTTCTCGCCGTACTGGGTGCGACGTGGATGGGCACCCCAGGTCCTGATCAAGACCCAGTCCCGGATCGACACGCCTAAGCGAGGCGCCAACGTTGCGGCGGGCGCGGTTCCGATCGCCGGTATCGCGTGGGCGCAGCACCGCGGGATCCAGGCTGTGGAGATCTCGATCGACGGCGGACCGTGGGCACGAGCGACGCTGGCTCAAGAGGACACGATCGACACGTGGCGGCAATGGGTCTTCATGTGGGAGGCGTCGCCCGGACCGCACACGATCTCGGCTCAGGCGACGGACGATACCGGCATGGTCCAATCACCGGTTGAAGCCCCGACGTTCCCGAGCGGTGCCACCGGGGACCACACGATCAGCGTCACCGTCGCATGAGTCCGGTCCGTAACGCTCGTAAGGGTTCGGCAACACTGTCATGACAGCATGGAGCCCGTGGCAGGCGTGAGCGTGCTCGTGGTCGACGACGAGCCCATGGTGCGCGAGGTGCTGGAGCGGTACCTGGCGACCGAGGGGTTCGCGGTGGCCGTGGCGACCGATGGTGAAGAGGC
Organism: bacterium; assembly: GCA_046725105.1. GTDB lineage: Bacteria > Actinomycetota > Acidimicrobiia > Acidimicrobiales > Ilumatobacteraceae > DASXAI01. The sequence continues at coordinate 3,624 of JBKOXV010000030.1, forward strand.
CTTGGCGCGCATGGGCGAGGACCAGCCCGACCTCGTGCTGCTCGATCTGATGCTCCCGAAGATCGACGGCTACGAGGTCTTCGAGAGGATCCGCGAACAGGGCGCGACGCCGGTCATCTTCCTCACCGCTCGAGGCGAGGAGACCGATCGGATCGTCGGACTCGAGCTGGGCGCAGACGACTACGTCACGAAGCCGTTCAGCCCTCGCGAGGTCGTTGCGCGTGTTCGCGCGGTGCTCCGTCGAAGTGGCAACGGCACCGATGGGGAGACGATGCGGTACGGAGACCTGGAGATAGACGGCGACCGCCGCGTGGCGCGTCTGCGTGGCCAGACGATGCGACTCACGCGTAAGGAGTTCGACCTGCTCCACCACCTGGCTTCGCGACCCGGGGTGACGCTCTCCCGGACGCAGCTCCTCGAGAGGGTGTGGGACTTCGCGTGGGACGGCGACTCGTCGACGGTCACGGTGCACGTGCGCCGGCTGCGGGAGAAGATCGAGGACGACCC
>JBKOXV010000015.1:0-13338 GCA_046725105.1 bacterium
GAGGCGGCGTGGCTCGAGGTGAACAACGCCGCCTTCGCCGGCCATCCGGAGCAGGGTGGGTGGACCCCCGAGACGATCGCCACCCGGGAGGCGGAGCCGTGGTTCGATCCGGCCGGCTTCCTCCTCCACGAGCGCGACGGCCGGCTGGCCGGCTTCTGCTGGACCAAGATTCACCACGACCACGACCCGGTGCTGGGGGAGATCTACGTGATCGCCGTCCACCCCGACTTCCACGGCCTCGGCGTCGGCCGCGACCTCACCCTGGCGGGACTGGACCACCTCGCCGGCAAGGCTGTCACCGTCGGCATGCTGTACGTCGACGCCGCCAACACCGCCGGCGTGCGCATGTACGAGTCGCTCGGCTTCACGATCGATCACTCCAACCGGGCCTTCGGCGCCGACATCCCCGGTTTCACGCTGGTTTAACCACGTCAGACGTCGTCAAACTGGCGTGAAACGGCGAGGAGCCTAGACGTTGGCGCCGACGATCCGTCCGATGACGATCGTGACCGCCATGGCGACGGCACCGCCGATGAGCACGCGCAGCGCGCCGCGCTGGCGCGACGCGTTACCCAACTCGGCGCCGAGCGCACCGAGGGCGGCGAGGGCCGCCAACGTGACCACCACGCACGTCACGATGCGCACCGACCGGCCCGCCAGCACGACGCACAAGATCGGCACGATGGCGCCCAGCGAAAAGCTCAGCGCCGACGTGACCGCCGCCTGCACCGGCCGGGCCAGGTCTTCCGGGTCGAGGCCGAGCTCGTCCCGCGCGTGAGAAGCCAGGGCGTCGTGGGCGGTGAGCTGCTCGGCCACCGCGCCAGCCAGGTCGTCGGACAGGCCACGTCGCACGTAGATGCCCTGCAGCTCGGCCAGCTCGGTGCGCGGCGTCTTCGCGAGCTCCTCTTGCTCGATCGACAGGTCGGCCCGCTCGGCGTCCCGCTGCGAGCTCACCGAGCTGTACTCGCCGACCGCCATCGACGTCGCCCCCGCCACGAGGGCCGCCACCCCGGTGGTGAGCAACACTGACCGGCCCTCGCCGGCCGCCGCCACCCCGACGAGCAGACCCGCCGTGGACAGCAGCCCGTCGTTGGCGCCCAGGACCGCGGCCCGGAGCCACCCGACTCGCCCTGAGGCATGCCGTTCGCGGTGCACGCGCGGGACCCGGGTGTGCGGCACAGTCTGAATGGTACGACCGCGTTTGGGGACTCGTAGCCTGATCCGTCGTGCCGACTCGGTACGACCTCACCCGCCCGGAGCTCGCCACATTGCTCGACGGCGAGCCGCGCTATCGCGTCGAGCAGGTGTGGCGCGGGCTGTACGACGAGCTGACGCCGCTCGAGGAGCTCACGACGCTCCCGCGGCCGCTGCGGACTCGCGTGGCGTCCGCCCTGCCGGCCGCCCTCGCGCTCGTGACCGAGCGGGTGAGCGACGACGGCGACACCGTCAAGCTGCTCTGGGCGCTCGACGGCGGCGCTCGCGTCGAGACCGTGCTGATGCACTACCCCGACCGCACCACCGTGTGCGTGTCGAGCCAGGCCGGCTGCGCCATGGCGTGCGGCTTCTGCGCCACCGGCCAAGCCGGCTTCGAGCGCCATCTCTCGACGGGTGAGATCGTCGAACAGGTGGTGGAGGCGGCGCGGCGGGCCCGCCGGTCGGGACGGCGGCTCTCCAACGTCGTCTTCATGGGCATGGGCGAACCGTTCGCCAACTACGACCGCACCTGGGCGGCCGTCGAACGCCTGCACGACGATCTCGGCCTGTCGGCCCGCCATCTCACGCTGTCGACGGTGGGAATCGTGCCCGGCATCCGCCGGCTGGCCGGTGAGGCACTGCCGGTGAACCTGGCCGTCTCGCTCCACGCCGCCAACGATGCCCGGCGCGACGAGCTGGTGCCGATCAACCGGCGGTACCCGATCGACGACGTCCTCGATGCCTGCGCCGCCTACCTGCGGGCCAAGGGCCGGCGCCTGTCGTTCGAATGGGCGCTCATCGACGGCGTCAACGACCGCCCTGCCGACGCCGCCGAGCTGGCGGCGCTGTGCCGGCGGCTGCCGCTGGCGGCCCACGTCAACCTCATCCCGCTGAACCCCACGCCGGGCTGGCCGACCACGGGCTCGTCGCCGGCGCGGGTGCGGGAGTTCCGCTCCTGGCTCACCGCCGCCGGGGTGAACGTCACCGTGCGGCGCAACCGGGGCGCCGACATCGATGCCGCCTGCGGCCAGCTCGCCGCCGGCCACCCCGTCGCCGTCACAGTCGGTCGTCAGTCTTCGAGGTGACGCGGGTTGGCGACGGCGAGCTTGTCGCGCACGGTCGCCAACACGACGGCGCGCACCTCGTCGTAGCGGTCGTCGAAGTCGCCGGCCCGGATGCGAGCCGCCAGCTCGGCGTCGTCAGCGACGCCCAAGGTCGCCAGCCGGGCTCGGTGGGCGGCGGTTTGGGCCGGCCCGAGCTCGAGTTCCCGCTCCACCATCGCCAGCATGTTGGCGGCGACACGAGCATGGAACTGCAGCCGACCCTCTGTCGAAGTCATCACGTCGCGCTCCAGCCACTCGCGCACCGCTTCGACGAGCTGCTCGATCGTGGGGACGTCGTGCGGGCTCGTCACGGCATCACCAGGAAGAGGTCGTACTCGTTCTCGCACACGCGCCGCCCGATGGCAGCGAGCTCGTGTGACCGCGACGCTCCGGACAGATGGACGTCGGCCTGCATGATGCAGATCACGCCCCACTTGAGGGTGCCGAAGACCTCCCACCATCGCAGCACTTCGGGATCGACATGGACGCCGGACCCCTCCTCGTAGGCGTCGAGCAGCTCGGACTCGTCCCCGACGCCGGCCACCCGGCCGGGGCCGCGGTAGCGCCAAGCCTTCACGCACATCCAGCCGAGGTCGGCCAACGGCTCGCCGACGTGGGCGAGCTCCCAGTCGATCACGGCACGCAGACCGTCGGGCCCGACGATGATGTTCCCGAGCCGGAAGTCGCCGTGGACGATTGCGGGCGGGGTCGGGTCGGGCCGGTTCGCCTCCAGCCAACGGAAGGCGAGCTCGAAGGCAGGGTGTGGCTGTCCCGATGCGTCCAGCGCCTCCCGGTACCGGGCCACCTCGTCGACGGGCTGGAGCCCGGGCACCGTGGACGGGTCGATCGTGTGGAGGGCGGCTGCGGCCCGACCGAGCTGTCCGGCCAGGCGGGGCCGGGCGGCGGCGTACTCGTCGTCGCGGAGGATCTTCCGGGCGATCGTCTCGCCGTCGACCCGTTCGACGATCGTGAACGGGGCGCCGAGCTGGTCGCTGGCGCCCGACCACGCCACGACGGCCGGTGCCGGCACTCCGCCGGCCCGGGCCGCTCGCAGGACGCGGGCTTCGAGATCCATGTCGCCCTCACTGCCCGGGCGGCGCCGTTGGAGCACGAGGCGCCGGCGGCCGTCGGGTCCGACGGCATCGAAGGACCAGGTCTCCCGGGACGCTCCGCCGGACAGACGAACCAGGTCCACGACGGCATCGGCACCGAGGACGGCACACAGGTCGGCGGCGAGGTCCTGCCCGGACACGGGCGCGGAGGCTAGAGCGGACGCCGACAGGCGTGAGTGTGGCCCGAGGCCATCGGCGGCCGCTCGTAGGCCAGACTCTGGGCCATGGCACACGGGGACGACGACCCGGGCCTGCCGATCAAGCTCGGGCCGTGCGGCAACGGAGAGTTCACGCCGCTGCCGCCGTCGCCGCTCGTGCGCGAGGTCGAGCGCCGGGCACGCGACGCCATCGAGAACCACGCCCGGCGGGTCGGGATCAGCCGACGTCGCTTCCTCCAGACGCTCTCGGGAGCAGCCGTCGTGCTGGCGACCCTCGACGCCTGCTCGAACGAGCGCCACGCCGCCCGCGTCGGCGGCTCGACCACGACGTCCACTCCGGGAGGCACCTTCACCCTGCCGACTGAGGCGACGACGGAGCCGACCGCCGCCAACACCGTGCTCGCTGGCGACGAGTTCATCATGGACGTGCAAGGTCACCTCCTCGACTACGTCGCGGTCGACGGGACTCGCCAGTTGAGCGACTTCGGGCTCGGCTTCCCGTTCGCGCAGTGCGGCGAGAACGACCCGCGGGCGTGCTTCACGATGGAGCACTTCCTCGAGGAGGTCTTCCTCCGCAGCGACACCTCGATCGCGGTGCTGTCGGCCTTGCCCATCGAACCCGGACCGGCCAACCCATTGTCCATCGACATCATGGAGATGACGCGCCGCGTGATGCTCGGGCTGTGCCAGGACGAGCGGCTGTTGCTCCAGGGTCAGGCCAACCCCAACCTCGGGCCGCCGGCCGCCGCGCTCGACGCCATGACCGCCCTCGCTGCCGACCACCCGATCGCGGCATGGAAGACCTACACGCACGCGCCCGGCCGCGGATGGACGCTCACCGACGCCATCGGCGACGGGTTCCTCGAACGGGCCGTCATGCTCGGACGGCCCATCGTGTGCGTGCACAAGGGCGTCTCCGGCGGGAATCGCTTCGCCTCACCCGCTGATGTCGGCCCAGCGGCGGCCCGTCATCCCGATGTGCGCCTCGTCGTGTACCACTCGGGCTGGGAGAGCGGCGTGGCGGAAGGGCCGTACGACGCCTCGGCGCCGAACGCCGGCGTCGATCGACTGATCGCCTCGGTGGAAGGCGCCGGCCTCGGGCCGGGATCGAACGTCCACGCCGAGCTCGGCACGACATGGCGCTCGCTCATGGGCGACCCGACGCAGGCCGCCCACGTGTTGGGAAAGCTGTTGGCCCACCTCGGTGAGGACAACGTGGTGTGGGGCACGGACTCGATCTGGTACGGGTCGCCCCAGGACCAGATCCAGGCGTTCCGGGCCTTCGAGATCACGCCGGAGTTCCAGGAGCGCTTCGGCTACCCCGCCCTCACACTCGAGCGCAAGGCGAAGGTCCTCGGCCTCAACGCGGCACGGTTGTACGGCGTCACTCCGTCGGCGGTGGCGTGCCCGTTCACACGCGAGCAGCTGCAGTCGGCCCGCGAGTCGGCGGCTCGCGCGTTCCGCACCTACGGCCCGGGCGCCTCCAGTTAGCCGACCCGTCCGAACGGAGCCGGGCATCGCCTACGGTGCACGGTCATGCCCCGCACCGGCCGTGACGCCCTGCTCGAGGTGCTCCGCACCGAGCGCGTTCGCCACATCTTCGGCAATCCGGGGTCGACCGAGCTGCCCCTGATCGATGCGCTGGCCGCCGCCGACGACCTCCACTACGTGCTGTGCCTGCAGGAGGCCACCGCCGTCGGCATGGCCGACGGGTACGCCCAGGCCACCGGCCGCCCGGCCTTCCTCAACCTGCACACGTCGGCCGGCCTGGGCAACGCCATCGGCAACCTCACCAACTCCCAGTCGCTCGGCACACCGCTCGTCGTCACCGCCGGCCAACAGCACTACGGCCACATCGAGGCCGATCCGCTCCTCGCTGGCGACCTCGTCGGCCTGGCCCGGGCGGTCAGCAAGTGGGCTCACGAAGTCCGAACCTTGCGCGAGCTCGGCACGATCGTGCGCCGCGCCTTCCACGACGCCGCCACGCCGCCGAGCGGACCCGTGTTCGTGAGCCTCCCGATGTCGACCCTCGACGAAGAGGGTGACGCGCCGGTGCCGGCACCCTCGCGCATCGAGCGCCGCACCGTGGCCGCCCGGCTCGACGGCCTGGCCGACCTCCTCACCGCACCGGCCGTCGGGAAGCTGGCGATCGTCGCCGGCACGGAGGTGGGCCAGTCGGGCGCCGTGCAGCCCCTGGCCAAACTGGCCGAAGCCCTCGGTGCCCCCGTCTACGGCGCGCCGCTGTTCAGCACCGGCATCCTGCCGCCGGCCCACCCGCTGTTCGCCGGCATGCTGCCGCCCGCCGCCGCCGGTATTCGCGCCACCCTCGCCCCGTACGAGCGCGTCTTCTTCATCGGTGGCCGCCCCTTCATGGCCTACCCGTACACCGACGGATCGCCCCTCCCCGACGGCACCGACCTCGTTCACCTCTCCCCCGATCCCAGCCAGCTCGGGCGCACCTACGCGGTCGAGCTAGGGGTGGCCGGCGACCCCCGCGCCACGCTGACGGCGCTGCTCCCGCTGGTGCGCCCGCGTGCCGACGCCCAGGCGGCCCGGGACGCCCTCGACGCCGCCCGGACCAGGCGGGCGGCCGAGATCGAGGCCCTCGAGCAGGCCGCCCGCGATCGTTACACCACCACACCGATCGACCCGATGGCGGCGGCCCATGCGCTCGTGCGATCGATGCCATCCGACGCCGCCGTCGTCGACGAAGCCATCACCACCGGTGTGTACGTGCGCGGCTTCCACCACTGGACCGAGCCCGGTCGCTACTTCTTCTGCGACGGCGGCGGGCTCGGTTGGGGCATGCCCGCCGCCCTCGGCGTGTCGCTCGCCCACGACGGGCGCCTGCCCGTCCTGTGTGCCGTCGGCGACGGCTCGGCGATGTACTCGCCCCAGGCCCTCTGGACCGCCGCCCACGAGAACCTTCCCGTCGTGTTCGGCGTCTTCGTCAACCGCGAGTACCTCATCCTCAAGAACTACCTCCGCACGATGAAGGGCGACAGTGTCCGCACCAACCGCTATGTCGCCATGCAGATCGACAACCCGTTCGTCGACTACATCGACCTGGCGACGTCGATGGGCGTGCCCGGCACGCGTGTTGACCACGCCGACGACATCGCCGGCGTCGTGAAGGCGGCGCTCGCATCGGGAGCACCCCACCTCGTCGAGATCCCCATCGCCACGCCCGAATGACGGCGGCCCTCGAGCTCCGGGGCGTCACCGTGGTGCGCGGCCGTTGCGCCATCGTCGACGACGTCGACTGGACGGTGCAGCCCGACGAGCGATGGGTCGTCCTCGGCCGCAACGGCAGCGGCAAGACGACACTGCTCCGTCTGGCGTCGTGCTACCTCCACCCGACCGCGGGCACCGTCGACGTCCTCGGTGCCCGGCTCGGCCGGGTCGACGTACGCGAGCTCCGGGCGCGCATCGGCCTCACCTCCGCGGCGCTCGCCGACCAGCTCCGCCCCACCCTCGACGCCCTCGACGTCGTGATGACGGCCAAGCACGCCGCCCTCGAGCCCTGGTGGCATCGCTACACCGACCACGACCGGACCCGCGCCACCGGGCTGCTCGAGCGGCTCGGCGTCGCGACCCTGGCCGACCGCGAGTTCGGAACGCTCTCGTCGGGCGAGCGCCAGCGGGTACTGCTGGCCCGCACGTTGATGATCGATCCCGGCATCGTGCTCCTCGACGAGCCCAACGCCGGCCTCGACCTCACGGGACGGGAGGAGCTCGTCGCGGCACTGACGGCACTCGCCGCCGACCCGAGCTCACCGCCGATCGTGCTCGTCACCCACCACGTCGACGAGATCCCGCCCGGCTTCACCCATCTCCTGCTCCTGCGAGAGGGGCGCGTGCTGGAGGCCGGGCCTCTGGATGACACGCTGACGGCCACCGGCCTGTCCGAGGCGTTCGGACTCCAGCTCTGCATCGAGCGCCGCAACGGGCGCTTCAGCGCGTTCGCGCGCTGACCCGCTGAGCGGCGACCCGCTCGGCGATCATGTGCCCGATCGGCAGCGCCGACGTGGCCGCCGGTGACGGCGCATTGCACACGTGCACCATGCGGTCGGTCTCCGCGAAGAGGAAGTCGTGCTCCAACGAGCCGTCGCGGTGCACCACCTGGGCGCGAATGCCGGCCTCGTAGGGCAGGAGGTCGCCGACGGTGAGGCTCGGGCAGTACTTGCGGCACTCGCGGAGGTATCCGCGCTTCCACAGCGAGTTGCGCATCTCGACGGCTCCCGATCGGAGGTTGGCCCGGAGCACCCGCCAGAAGCCGGGGAACCGCACCATGTCGGCGATGTCGTGGCGGTTGATCGCCCGCTTGGCGTAGCTCTCGCGCGCCAGGCCCAACACGGCGTTGGGGCCCACAGTGACGTGGCCGTCGATCATGCGGGTGAGATGGATGCCGAGGAACGGCAGCGCAGGATCGGGGATGGGATAGATCAGCGTGCGCACGATGTCGTTCTTGCTGTCGGGCAGCCGGTAGTACTCGCCGCGGAAGGGCACGATGCGGAACTCGGGGTCGAGCCCGGCGAGGCGGGCGACCCGATCGGCCTGGAGTCCCGCGCACGCCACGACCTGCCGCGCGGTCCAGGACCGGTCGCCAGCGCCGACCTCGACGGCGTCCGCCGTCTCCACCAGCCGGTCGACCTCCGCACCCAGCTCGACCGCTCCCCCGAGCCGCAGGACCTGCTGGCGGAGGGCCTCGCACACCTGCCGGTAGTCGACGATGCCCGTGCTCGGCACGAACAGCGCGCCCAGGCCGACGACGTTCGGCTCTCGCTCGACCAGTTCGGCGGCGCTGAGACGATCGCACGCGATGCCGTTGACGCCGGCTCGGTCCTGGAGGTCGGCCATGCGCCCGAGCTCCACGGGCGTGGTGGCCACCAGCAGCTTGCCGCACGTCTCGAAGGGGATGCGGTTCTCCGTGCAGAAGGCCTTGGTGGCTTCGGCGCCCTCGCGGCACAGACGCGCTTTGAGGCTGCCGGGTGCGTAGTAGATGCCGGCGTGGATGACGCCGCTGTTGTGGCCGGTCTGGTGCCGGCCCACGCCGGCCTCTTTCTCCAGCACGACCACACCGCAGCCGGGGAGCTGATCGAGCAACGCGACCGCCGTCGCCAGCGCCACGATGCCGCCGCCGATGACGACGATGTCGCACGTCGGGCGGCTCACGGCGTGCGCCCGCTGACGAGGCCGAGCAGGCGGGTCCGGCTGGCCTCGATCTCCTCGCGCAGCAGCCGTTCGAGCACCGGTCCCCAAAGGGCGCCTCCATAGTGGAGGTCCATCACCAAGCGACTCCCGGCGCTGGCCGGCTCGACGGTGGCCCGCAGCCGCCACTCGGCGTGATGCCGACCGTCGCGCTCGGCCCGCCGGAACACGACCAGATGCTCAGGCTCGAGCGTCACGCGCTCCATGCGGAGGCGCTTGGAGCGGGCCAGTGGGCCGAGCCGGCCGCGCAGGTCGACCAGCCAGGCGCCGTCGCCGTCGGGTTCGGCGCGGGTGACGATGGTGTGCCACGCCGGGTAGCGCCCGAGATCGTCGACCCATGCGAAGAGCTCGCGCCGGCTGCAGGGGGCGTCGAGCGTCGCGCTGAGGTCCATGACCCGGCCGGTTCAGCGCTTTGGGGACGTCGGGGCCTGGCCGAAGGCGCGCGACAGCAACGGTGTCCGGGCGGCCAGCAGGCCATCGAGGTCGTCGGATGCGTCGAAAGCGGGCGTCCAGGCCGGGGCGGATGCCTCGGCCGGCGTCGGAGCCGGGACCGTGTCGGCGCTGGCGGCGGAGTCGAGCGGCACCGGCGGGGGCGGGACCGGCCGGCGGCGGGGCCGCCTGGCGCGGTACGTCGGCCCGGGGAGCGGAGCAGCCGGCGTGAACAGCGTGGCGTCCGAGCGCCGGTCCTGCAGCCACCACCCCTTCGGGAGCACCATGGCGTCGGCGTGGCGGCGGCACAGCACGCCGCCGGTCGGACCGGCCGTCGGGTCGAGCGCCTCGAGCCACACCGTGCCGCGCTCGGCGTCGAACCCGTAGGCGACGGACGCATTCTCGCCGCAGCCGGGACGCTCGCAGAGGCGGGCCATGCGGGAACGCTACTCCCGGTCCCCGACTCCCGACCGGATGCGGTCGTAGTGCGTCCGCCGATGAGTTCGGGCGTCGTTCGACTTGCGAAGCCGTATCTCCCGCTCTTGGCGCCTTCGGCGCGGGCCGCTCGGGCCACGCTCACGCCTGTCGGCGCTCGCTCGTAGGCTCCCCGCCGTGAACTGGGCCCGCCACGAACGCGCTGAGCTCGCCGATCTGTTGGCCGCGGTCGGCCCGGACGCGCCGACGCTTTGCGCCGGCTGGTCGACCCGTGATCTCGCCGCCCACGTCGTCATCCGCGACCGGCGCCCCGACGCCGGCGCCGGGCTCGTCATCAAGCCTCTGGCCGGTCACACCGCCAAGGTCCAGGACCAGATGGCGGCGCGGCCGTGGAACGAGCTCGTCGACCTGGTTCGCGCCGGCCCGCCCGGATGGAGCCTGGGAGCGTGGGAACCGGTCGACCGGGCCATCAACACCGTGGAGTTCTTCGTCCACCACGAGGACGTCCGCCGGGCCGAGTCGGGCTGGGAGCCCCGCCCCACCGATGTCGGCTTCGAGGACGACCTGTGGCGGCGGCTGCGCTTCGGCGCCCGGATGCTGGCCCGGCGGGCGCCCGCCGGCCTGGTGCTGCACCGCACGGCCGACGGCGAGGTCCAGGCCAGAGCGGGCGACCCGGCGGTCACGGTCACGGGTCCGGCGTCGGAGCTGATGCTGTTCGTGTTCGGGCGCCAGACCCACGCCCGCGTGGAGGTCGACGGGCCCGACGACCTCGCCGCCCGACTGCGCACGGCCCGCCTCGGGCTCTGACCTCTTCTCAACCTGAGGGTCGATGTTGGGTCGGCGGCACGCCCCGCCTTACCCTGGCGGCTTCAAGGGTGGGTTCGACCGCGAGCCGGGGAGAGACCCAGTGACACTGTCGGAACGCGTACAAGCCAAGGCGGAGGATCGGCGCTGGTTCATCCTCGGAGTCCTCTGCTTCAGCCTGATCGTGATCGTTCTCGACAACTCGATCATGAACGTGGCCCTGCCGGCCATCGTGCGCGAGCTCGACGCCACGAACACCCAGCTGCAATGGATGGTCGACGCCTACACGCTCGTGTTCGCCGGGCTGCTGCTCACGGCGGGCAGCCTGGGCGACCGCTTCGGCCGCCGACCTGCCCTGCAGTTCGGCTTCGCCGTCTTCGGCCTCGGGTCGCTTGCCTCGGCCCTGGCCGGCTCGCCCACAGTGCTGATCCTGAGCCGCGGGTTCATGGGCATCGGGGGCGCCTTCATCATGCCGGCGACGCTCTCCATCATCACCAACGTGTTCCCGGCGCACGAGCGGGGCAAGGCCATCGGCGTGTGGGCAGCCACGGCCGGCGTGGGCGCCGCTCTCGGTCCGTTGATCGGCGGCTTCCTGCTCGACCATTTCTATTGGGGCTCGGTCTTCCTGGTGAACCTGCCCATCGTGGCCCTCGGATTGCTGGCCGGGGTGTTCCTCATCCCGGACTCGAAGGACCCGTCCGAGCCCCAGCTCGACCCCGTCGGCGCCATCCTGTCGATCGTCGGCCTGGGCGCCCTCCTCTACGCCATCATCGAGGCCCCCAACCACGGCTGGACCGACCCGGCCACCGTCGTCGCCTTCGTGATCGGTGCCGGCATCCTCGGCGCCTTCGCGTGGTGGGAGCTGCACACCGACCACCCGATGCTCGACTTCCGGTTCTGGAGCAACCCGCGCTTCAGCGCCGCCAGTGCCGCCATCGCGCTCACCTTCTTCGCCATGTTCGGTTCGCTGTTCGTGTTCACCCAGTACCTGCAGTTCGTGCTGGGCTACTCGCCGCTGCAGACGGGCGTGCGCCTCCTGGCCTTCGCCATCCCGATGATGATCATCGCCCCGCTGTCGGCCCGGTTCGTCCACCGGTTCGGCACCAAGCTCGTGGTGGCCGCCGGCATGGCGCTCTCCACGACCGGCCTGGTCCTGCTGTCCTTCGTGGAGGCCGACTCGTCGTACCCCTCGTTCGCCTGGCGCATGGTGGTGATGGCGTCTGGGCTGGCGCTCACCATGGCACCCGCCACCGAATCCATCATGGGATCGCTCCCGCTCGCCAAGGCCGGCGTCGGCTCGGCCGTCAACGACACCACCCGCCAGGTCGGCGGCGCCCTCGGCGTCGCCGTGCTGGGCAGCGTCTACACGTCGATCTACGGGTCCCACGTCGTCGACTCGCTCAGGGGCCAGAACCTGCCGGCCGACGTGCTCGCCACGGCGAAGGAGTCCGTCGGAGGCGCCCTCCAAGCCGCCAGTGCCATCGGCGGCCAGGCCGGCCAGACGCTCGCCGCCGCCGCCCGGTCGGCGTTCATCGACGGCTTTCACGTCTCGCTGCTGGGCGGCGCCGCGGTCACCCTCGTCGGTGTCGTCGTGACGCTCCTCTGGCTCCCGGCCCACGCCCGTCAGCCCGATCGAGTTCTCCAGCAGGCTGAGTTCGTCGCCGAACATCCCGAGCTCGAGCCTCACCCCTCCCCGTGAGCCCGCTCGAGCGGCTGTTCTCGGTGGAGGGCAAGGTCGTCGTCGTCACCGGCGGCTCGCGCGGCATCGGCCGGATGATCGCGACCGGCTTCGTCGAGGCCGGGGCGCGTGTCTACATCTCGTCGCGGAGCGCCGACGCGTGCGACGAAGTGGCGGCCGAGCTTTCCAAGGTCGGCTGGTGCACGGCCGTGCCCGCTCACCTCGGCACGCTCGTCGGCACCGAGCACCTGGTCGGAGCAGTGGCCGAGCGGGAACGGAAGTTGCACGTCCTGGTGAACAACGCCGGGGCCATCTGGGAGGAGCCGCTCGACGAGTACACCGACGCTGCCTTCGACAAGCTCTGGGACATCAACGTGCGGGCGCCCTTCCGGCTCACCAAGCAGTTCCTGCCGCTGCTCCGGGCGGCGGCGGCACCCTCGGACCCCGCCCGGGTAATCAACGTCGGGTCGATCGACGCCCTACGGCCACCGCTGTTCGAGACCTACGCCTATTCGGCCAGCAAGGCGGGCGAACACATGCTGAGCCAGCACCTGGCGCTACGGCTGGCCGCCGATCACATCACCGTGAACGTCATCGCGCCGGGCCCCTTCGACTCGCGGATGACCCGCACCACGCTGGGCACGGAGGCGGGGCGACGCGAGCTGCTCAGCCACGTGCCGCTGGCCCGGGCGGGCACGCCCGACGAAGCGGCCGGCCTGGCGATCTTCCTGGCCTCGCCGGCGGCGGCCTTCCTCACCGGCGTCGTCATCCCCCTCGACGGCGGCATGGCGGTCAAACCGGGCTGACCGATGAGTTCCGCCCGTCGGCTCCGTCGGACCGGGTGATGAGCGAATTCGCGGCGCGCTATGACCGGGTGGCAGGACAGTTCACGGCGCGGGTCGAGGCCGTGCCCGACGGGGCGTGGGACAATCCGGCGCCGTGCGAGGGCTGGGTGGCCCGCGACGTGGTCCGGCACCTGGTGGAGTGGATTCCGAGCTTCTTCGCCAGCTACGCCGATCTGCCGTTGAACGGAGGTCCCGACGTCGACGTCGACACCGTCGGAGCCTGGCGGGCGCTGGACGCATCGCTGCGAGCGGCGCTGGCTGACCCCGAGGTCGCCGGCCGCCAGTTCGAGATGCGGGGAGGCCGCTATTCCGTCGAGGCGGCCGTCGACATGTTCTGCACCGGCGACATCCTCGTGCACACGTGGGACG
>JBKOXV010000044.1:0-5967 GCA_046725105.1 bacterium
TACTACCGGTACGCCATGACGTTCACGGACGAGGCGGGCTCCGAGCGCACCATTTCAGGGATGCTCGGCGCCCTGGCCGTGATCGATCCCGACACGCCCGGCAACGACGTGCTCCCGCACGAACAGACGACACCGAAGGCGTCCACCGATCGTCTCGACCTCACCCGCGCCACGAAGGCGAACCTGTCGCCGATCTGGGGCCTGTCCCTCGCCACCGGACTCGCTCGGCTCACGACGCCGCCCGGAGAGCCGCTCGGCACCGTCACTGACCCCGACGGAGTCGTGCACCGGCTCGAGCACGTCGACGACCCGGCGCGCGTCGAGGCCGTCCACGCCGCCGTGGCGTCGGCGCCCGTGCTGATCGCCGACGGCCACCATCGCTACGGCGTGGCGCGCAGCTACCGGAACGAGCGACGCACCGCGTCGTCCGACCGGCCCGGCCGCTACGACTTCACCCTCGCCTTCGTGCAGGAGCTCGCCGAGGAGCAGCTCGTGGTGCAGGCCATCCACCGGCTCGTGTCCGACGTGCGTGGCGACCTGCTCGATGTCCTCGCCCGCTCGTTCGACGTGAGCGACGCCGGCCCCGTTTCTCCGGCCACGCTGCGCACCATGATCGAACGGGGCGCCTTGTGCCTCGTGGCGCCGGACGGCACCGGCCGATACCTGACGCCCAAGCCGGGCGCCTTCGGAGGCGTCGCCGACCTCGACTCGGCCCGCCTCGATCACGCCCTCGCCGGCCTCGAGCACAGGCTGTCGTTCCAACACGGCGTCGATGAGGTGCTCCACGCGCTGAAGGGCGGCACGGCCGAGCACGCCGTGCTGCTGCGGCCCGTGACCGTGGACCAGATCCGCGCCACCGCCCACGAGGGCGCGCTGATGCCGCCCAAGTCGACGTTCTTCTGGCCCAAGCTCCGGACCGGCCTGGCGTTCCGCGACGTGTCGTAGGAGCTACGACACCGACCAGGTGCCGTTGGAGCGCAGCAGGGCGGCCAGGTCGCCCGAGCCCTTCTGCTCGGCGGCGACGGCGAGCTGGCGACTGGCCTCTCCCGCGTACTCGGGCCGATCCACCTGCCGGAAGACGCCGAAGGGCGTCGGCTCGTGGATGCCCGACGACAGCTGGCCGAGGGCGAAGGCCAGGCCGGGGTCGTCGCGGTGGGCGTCGTGCACCAGCAGCTTGTCCTCGCCGACGTCGGCCACGGCGACGATGCGCAACTGGCCGTCGCTGCCCATCATCACGCCCTTGTCGTGATCGGCGCCGAAGCGGATGGGCTGGCCGTGCACCAGCGGGACGAGCATGTCGGCGCGGTGCTCCTTGGTGAGCACGTCGTCGAACACGCCGTCGTTGAAGACGTTGCAGTTCTGCCAGATCTCCACGAACGCCGCCCCCTTGTGGTCGTGGGCGGCCCGGAAGACCTCCTGCATGTGCTTGCGGTCGAGGTCGTGGGTGCGGGCGACGAAGGTGGCGTTGGCCCCCAGCGCCACCGACACCGGGTTGAACGGGGCGTCGATGGAACCGAAGGGCGTCGACTTGGTGACCTTGCCGACCTCCGACGTCGGCGAGTACTGGCCCTTCGTCAGCCCGTAGATCTGGTTGTTGAAGAGCAGGATCGTGAGGTTGACGTTGCGGCGCAGGGCGTGGATGAGGTGGTTGCCGCCAATGGAGAGCCCGTCGCCGTCGCCCGTGATGACCCAGATGTCGAGGTCGGGACGGGCCATGGCGAGCCCGGTGGCGATGGCCGGGGCGCGGCCGTGGATGCTGTGGATGCCGTACGTGTTCATGTAGTACGGGAACCGGCTGGAACAGCCGATGCCGGAGATGAACACGGTGCGCTCGGGGCGCACGTCGAGCTCGGGCAGCAGCATCTGGACGGCGCTGAGGATGCCGTAGTCGCCGCAGCCGGGACACCAGCGGACCTCCTGGTCGCTGGTCCAGTCCTTGCGTGTCGTGGTGGGGGCAGCCACGTCAGTCATACGAAGCTCCATTCGTGGCCGGCGCCGGCGCCTCGGCGCCCATCTCGGCCAGGATCGCGGTCTCGACCTCCAGGGCGGTGAACGGAACACCCTGCACCTTGGTCAACGACGTGGCGTCGACGAGGTACTCGGCCCGCACCAGCTTGCACAGCTGGCCGAGGTTGAGCTCGGGCACCAGCACCGTCTCGTAGCGGCGCACCACGTCGCCCAGATTGGCGGGGAGCGGGTTCAAGTGCACGAGATGCACCCACGCCACCTTCTGGCCTTGGCGCCGCACCCGTTCGACGGCGGAGTGGATGGCGCCCCAGGTGCCACCCCACCCGAGCACGAGGAGCTCGGCGTCTTCGTCACCCTGCACCTCGACGTCGGGGATGTCACGGGCGATGCCGGCCACCTTGGCCGCCCTGAGGTGAACCATCTTCTCGTGATTGGTCGGCTCGTAGGAGATGTTGCCGGAGCCGTCTTCCTTCTCGATGCCGCCGATGCGATGCTGCAGGCCGGGCGTGCCGGGAATGGCCCAGGGCCGGGCCAGGGTCTCGGGGTCGCGCAGGTAGGGCCAGAACTCGAGCGTGCCGTCGTCGCGCTCGTGGTTCGGCTCGGTGGCGAACTCGACGCTGATGTCGGGGAGGCCGTCGAGATCGGGAAGCTTCCACGGCTCGGAGCCGTTGGCGATGTACCCGTCGGACAGCAGGATCACCGGGGTTCGGTACTTGAGGGCCAGCCGGGCCGCTTCGATGGCCGCCGTGAAGCAGTGCGCCGGGCTGTAAGCGGCCAGCACCGGCAGCGGTGCCTCCGCGTGGCGGCCGTAGAGCGCCAGGTTCAAGTCGGCCGCCTCGGTCTTGGTGGGCAGGCCGGTGGAGGGACCGCCCCGCTGGATGTCGATGACGAGCATCGGCAGCTCGAGGCTGATGGCGAGGCTGATGGTCTCGCCCTTGAGGGCGACGCCCGGGCCGCTGGTGGTGGTGACCCCGAGGTGGCCGCCGAAGGCGGCGCCCAGCGCCGAACCGGCGGCGGCGATCTCGTCTTCGGCCTGGAAGGTGCGCACGCCGAAGTTCTTGTGCTTCGACAGCTCGTGCAGGATGTCGGACGCCGGCGTGATCGGGTAGCTACCGAGGAACAGGGGCACCCCGGCCCGTTGGCTGGCAGCGATGAGGCCCCATGCCAGGGCGGTGTTGCCGTTGATGTTGGTGTACTCGCCCGTGGCCAGCTTGGCCGGACGCACCTCGAACGGGTGCACGAACAGCTCGGTGGTCTCGCCGAAGTTCCAGCCGGCGAGGAAGGCGCCTCGGTTGGCGTTCTTCACCAGTTCGTTCTTGCCGAAGCGCTTCTCGATCCACTCGAGGGTCGGCTCGGTGGGCCGCGAGTACAGCCAGGAGATGAGGCCGAGGGCGAAGAAGTTCTTGGACCGCTCGGCGTCGCGGGGCTTCACGCCGAAGGGGGCCACCGCTTCCTTCGTGAGCGACGTCATGGGCACTTCGACGACCTGGTACCCCTGGAGGCTGCCGTCTTCGAGCGGGTTCTCGTGATAGCCGGCCTTGGCCAGGTTGCGTTCCTCGAAGGCGTCGACGTTCACGATCAGGGTGCCGCCCCGGCGCAGCTGGTGGAGCTCGGAGCGCAGGGCGGCCGGGTTCATGGCCACGAGGACGTCCGAAGCGTCACCCGGAGTGGTGATGTCGTGATCCGAGATGGCGACCTGGAACGCCGACACACCGAAGACGGTGCCGGCCGGGGCCCGGATCTCGGCGGGGAACTCGGGCAGCGTGGACAGGTCGTTTCCGAAGAGTGCGCTCACCGACGTGAAGCGGTCGCCCGTGAGCTGCATGCCGTCACCCGAATCCCCCGCGAAGCGCAGCACCACTCTGTGCAGCGCTTCGACGTCCGGCCGATGAACTGTGTCAGTCATCCGCCATCAACCCCCTGCCCTCATGTAACGGAAATGTTGTGTGCGCGTGACGGTACACCGCGCGACCTGAAAAACCTGACACGGCTGTACCCCCCGAGCCACGTCGTCGAGTCAGGGGCCAGGCGTTCGCGCACGGGTCAGGCGATGGTGATGCTGTTGTCGCGATAGACGTCCTGGATAGCGTGCAGCAGCTCGATTCCCTCCGCCATGGGCCGCTGGAATGATTTGCGCCCGGAGATCAGCCCGTGGCCACCGGCTCGTTTGTTGATCACGGCGGTGCGTACGGCGGCGGCGAGGTCGCCGGTGCCCTTCGACTCGCCGCCCGAGTTGATGAGTCCGATGCGCCCCATGTAGCAGTTGGCGACCTGCCACCGGGTGAGGTCGATGGGATTGTCGGTGGTGAGTTGGTCGTACACCAATGGTGACGTCTTGCCGTAGTTCAGCGCGAGGTAGCCACCGTTGTTCTCGGGCTGCTTCTGCTTGATGATGTCGGCCTCGATGGTGACGCCCATGTGGTTGGCCTGGCCGGTGAGGTCGGCGGACAGGCTGTAGTCGACACCGTCCTTCTTGAAGGCGCTGTTGCGCAGGTAGCACCACAGGACGGTGAACATGCCCAGCTCGTGGGCCTCGGCGAAGGCGTTGGAAACCTCCTGGATCTGGCGCGTCGAGTCCTCCGACCCGAAGTAGATCGTGGCGCCCACCCCGACGGCGCCCAGGTCCCACGCCTGGCGCACCGTGCCGAACATGATCTGGTCGAACTTGTTCGGGTAGGTGAGCAGCTCGTTGTGGTTCATCTTCACGATGAACGGGATCCGGTGCGCGTAGGCGCGGCTGACCGCCCCGAGGACGCCGAACGTGGTGGCCACGGCGTTGCAGCCGCCCTCGACGGCCAGCTTCACGATGTTGAGCGGATCGAAGTACGCCGGATTCGGCGCGAACGACGCCGCGCCGGAGTGCTCGATGCCCTGGTCGACGGGCAGGATCGACAGGTAGCCGGTCCCTGCCAGTCGGCCCGTGTTGTAGACCAGACCGAGGTTGCGCAGGACCGTCGGCGAGCGGTCGGTCTGCAGGAACACCCGGTCGACGAAGTCGGGCCCGGGCAGGACCAGCTCGTCTCGCGGGATCCCCTTCGACTCATGGGTGAGCAGGCCCTCGGCCTCGTCACCGAGCAGGGCGTGGACGTCCACGACAGGCTCCTTCACGACACGCTCTGGGGCGCGCCCACCGCGCCCGAGGTCGGTTCAGCGTACCCCGGGCCCCGGGCCGACCGCCGGTCCGCCGGCCGTCAGCTGTCTCCTCTTACGCGTTCACGTAGCCACGGCAGCCACCGCCTTCTCGAGGAGCCGTTGCACGCGGCGGGTGTCGGCGGCCCGGACGACGGCGTCGGCCACCACCTCCGTGCGGCTCTGGATGGCGCCGCCCGACCGGAAGAACCGGCGCCGCACCCGTCCCGTGACGACGACGGCCTCGCCGGCGTCGTAGATGCCTCTGCCGTCGTGCGCCCACCACGAGACCGGTACCGACTCGGCCTTTCCTTCCTTGTCGCGCGTGGTGACCTCGTAGGCCACGATCGTGTCGCCCGAGGGCAGCACCCGCACCACGGCGGGGCGCGACAGGACCCCGTTCAGGATCACGACGTTCATCGTGCGCTCCTTCTCAGCGCTCGTCGGTTCTGCGGGGAAGTGAGAGCAGCGTACGCCGGGGGTGTGACAGAGTTCGGGGGCTGGGGGCCAGGCCCGTCGCCCCCGGCCGACCGCAGCGGTTCTTGTCGGCCGATCGTGCGGTTTTCGGCGCGTTCTCCCGACAGGAACCGTTCGTGTCGGGTTAGCGGCCGAGAGCGGCCAAGCGCGCCTCGACGTCGCCGAAGCCCGGTTCCGCCTCTCGCACCCTCGTGAACAGGGTGCGGGCGCGGGGCACGTCACCGGAGCGGTCGTAGAGGTCGGCCAGGGCGTACCACTGGCGCACGTGGTGCTCACGGACACGGCGGGGCTTGGTGGCCGTTCGCTCGAGCAGGCTGATGGCTCCCCGCAGGTCGCCCTGGTCGGCCCGAGCCCCGGCGGTGACGATGCGTCCCTCGGCGACGACGGCGGCGG
>JBKOXV010000269.1:0-8164 GCA_046725105.1 bacterium
GTGTCGACCACTCGAGCCATGCCGGGTCCTCCGTGAAGATGTCGAGGAGGACGTTCGAGTCGACGAGGGTGCCGGCAGGCATCGGTCAGTCGGCTCGTGTCAGGGCCATGATCTCGTCAGTCGTCATCTCGATGTCCCCGCGCCCGCGCATCCGGCCGACGAGCCGTTCTCCTCGCGTCGAGCCTGCCTTGGCCTTGCGAACGACGATGGTGTCCTTCCGACGCTCGAATTCGACCTCGGTCCCTGCACCGATGCCGAGGGCGTCGCGTAGCTCCTTAGGGATGGTGATCTGGCCCTTCTCGGTTACGCGCATGTAGGAATCCTACCAGTAGAACTCCTACCGAGCGGGGGGCTGCTCCAGATCAAGACGATGGAGCCAGCTCAGGCCCGTTTGATGGACGGTTTGAGGTGTCTGACAGATCTATCGTCGAGCCATGCCGCTGAAACCAGGTGACAAGGCGCCCGCCATCTCGCTCCCCGACCAGGACGGCAGCACGACCAAGCTGTCGTCGTACAAGGGCCGCAAGGTCCTCGTCTACTTCTACCCGAAGGCCGACACGCCGGGGTGCACGGCCCAGGCGTGTGGGCTGCGCGACATCGCCGGCGACGTCGGCGACACGGCCATCATTGGCATCAGCCCCGACAAGCCGGCGGCGCAGAAGAAGTTCGACACGAAATACGGCCTCGGCTTTCCCCTCCTGTCCGACACCGAGCACACCGTGGCCGAGGCCTATGACGTCTGGCAGGAGAAGAAGAACTACGGCCGCACCTACATGGGCATCCTGCGGTCGGCGTTCCTGGTCGACGAGAAAGGCAAAATCGAACAGGCCTGGTACAAGGTCAGCCCGAAGGACACGCCGACGAACCTGCTGAAGGCGCTGGGGCGTTGATCCTGCCGGCCCCGGCCGACATCCTCCCGCACCGCCCCCCGTTCCTCTTCGTCGACGAAGTCACCGCGCTGGTGCCGGGCAGCTCGGCTCGCGGGACGTGGCACCTCACGGGTGACGAGTGGTTCTTCGCCGGGCACTTCCCCGGCCGGCCCACGCTGCCCGGGGTGCTGATGTGCGAGGCCATCGCCCAGCTCGGAGCGATTGCTGTCCTCACCGACGAGCGGGCCGCCGGCCGGCTGCCGCTGTTCGGCGGGCTCGACGACGCCCGGTTCCGCCGCCAGGTGGTGCCCGGCGACACGCTCGAGCTCGCCGTCGAACTCGGACGGATGTCGTCACGCGCCGGCAAGGGAAGCGGGCAGGCCGCCGTCGACGGCCAGGCGGCCTGCGAGTGCGAGTTGATGTTCGTGCTCGTCGACGTATAACGGGCTCACGTTCTCCTGCGCCGCAGCGTTGTTCTCCCGGTGAGCCTGCCGCCCTTCCAGCGTCTGCTCGACGACCACGCCGCCGGCGTCCACCGCTACCTGGTGGCCGCCGTCGGCATCAACGACGCCGCCGACGTCTTCCAGGAGACGTTTCTCGCTGCCCTCCGCGCCTATCCCGACCTCCGATCGGACGCCAACCTGCGTGGTTGGCTGTTCACCATCGCCCGGAACAAGGCGCTCGATCACCACCGCCGCCGCGCCCGCCGGCCCATCCCGGTCGCGGTCGTGCCCGACGAGGTCCGGTTCGAGGCCGTCGAGCCGACCCACCCGGTGTGGGACGCCGTGCGGGCCCTGCCCGATCGGCAGCGCCAAGCCGTGCTGCTGCGGTACGCCGCCGATCTGCCCTACGTCGAGGTCGGCGCGGTGATGGGAGTCAGCGAGGTGGCGGCCCGCCAGCACGCCAGCACCGGCGTGCGGGCGCTACGCAAGGGAGATCTCGATGGACACGATGACTGACCTCCTGGCGAGCTTCGCCCGCCGGGCTGACGCTGAAGATCTCGTCGATGTGGCGTGGACCGACTACGACTCGCCGGTCGGCACGCTCGTGCTGGCCGCCACGCCCGAGGGTCTCGTAACGATCAGCTACCGGCACGCCGACGAAGTGATCGACACGCTCGCCGCCAAGCTCTCCCCACGAGTCGTCGCCTATCCGAAGCGCCTCGACGACGTGCGCCGGCAACTCGACGACTACTTCAGCGGCCGCCGTCACAAGTTCGACATCGAGCTCGACTGGCGGCTGGCCACGCCGTTTCAGCGCCGAGTCCTCGGTGTGGTCCGCGACGTGGGGTTCGGCCAGGTCACCACGTACCAGGACGTGGCGAGGGCGATCGGCCGGCCCACGGCGAGCCGGGCGGCGGGCGGCGCCAACGCTCGCAACCCGCTGCCGATCGTCGTCCCCTGCCACCGCGTGATCGGCTCGGACGGCTCGCTCACGGGATACGGCGGCGGGATCCGGAACAAGGCCTACCTGCTCGAGATGGAGAGCTCACGGTGACGGCGTCCGCTGTGACGGACACGCCGCTCGGGCCGCTGTTCGTCGGCGTCGACGGCCTGGCGGTTACGGCGGTCCGGTGGCTGCACGACGAGCCGATCGCCGTCGCCGGCGGCACGTCGGACGTGCTGGCCGCCGCCGTCGCCGAGCTCGGCGAGTACTTCGCCGGCCAGCGGCGCGTGTTCGACGTGCCCATCGACCTCGGCGGCCTCGGGTCCTTCCAGCGTCAGGTGCTCGATGCCACCATCGCCATCCCCTACGGGCGCACGCGTGCCTACGGCGAGATCGCGGCCGAACTCGGGCGCCGCGAGCTGGTGCGCGCCGTCGGGGGAGCGCTGAAGCACAATCCGATCGCCGTGATAGTGCCGTGCCATCGGGTCGTGGCCGCCGACGGGTCGCTGACCGGGTACGGCGGCGCGCCGGGCGCCGGCGGCCGCCTCGACACCAAACGGGCGCTGCTCGAGATCGAACGCGGCGCCTTCCAGCAACTCCTGCTCTGACCCCGCGGCTCAGGCGGGCGGCGGCCCGATGGCGAGGCAGCCGTTGTGGCCGCCGAAGCCGAAGCTGTTCGACAGCGTGGGCCCCGGCTCCCACGGGCGGGGTTCACCCATCACCAGATCGATGGAGATCTCGGGATCGAGCTCCGTGGTGCCCATCGTGGGCGGGATGATCCGGTGCTCCATAGCGAGCAGCACGGCGGCCGCCTCGAGGGCACCGGCGGCGCCGAGCGCATGACCGGTGACGCCCTTGGTGGAGGTGACGGGCGGGCCGGGGGTGCCGAACAGCTTGCTGATGGCCTCGGCTTCGGCGGCGTCGTTGAGCGGCGTCGAGGTGCCGTGAGCGTTGATGTGAACGATGTCCTCGGGTTGCAGGCCGGCGTCGGCCAGGCACAGCTCCATGCACGCCACCGCGCCCGAACCGCCTGGCGACGGAGCCGTGATGTGGTGGGCGTCGGCGTTGCTGCCCGCCCCGAGGATCTCGCCGAGGATCCGGGCGCCGCGCTGGCGGGCCAGCTCCATCTCCTCGAGCACGAGCACAGCGGCCGCCTCCGCCATGACGAACCCGTCGCGCCGCACATCGAACGGCATCGACACGCCGGAGCTCGTGAGGGCGGTCATGTTGCCGAAGCCGGCCAGCGCCGTCGGTGTGACGCTGCACTCCGATCCGCCCGCCAGCACGGTGTCGCACCGGCCCCACGCGATGGCGCGGGCCGCATTGCCGATGCTGTGGGCGGACGCCGCGCACGCCGTGACCACCGTCTCGCACGGGCCCTGCCAGCCGTAGCGCATCGACACGGCGGCGCCGGCGGCGTTCGCCATCATCATCGGCACGAGGAACGGCGAGACCCGCCGCTCACCCTTCTCCAAGCGAACCTGGATCTGCTCCTCGAGCGTGTTGAGGCCGCCCACCCCGGTGGCCACCATCACGCCCTTGCGTCCCGGGTCGGCCGGCGGCTCACCCCCAGCGTCCTCGAGTGCCATGGCGGCGGCGGCGATGGCGAACTGCGTGAAGCGGTCGGCCCGCCGGGCCTCCTTGGGGTTCTCGTACCACTGGACCGGATCGAAGCCGGCGACGGAACGGGTGGGACCCACCTCCGTCACCGGGCGGAGCAGCCCCTCCCAGTACGCGTGCTTCCCGGAACCACACGTCGCCACGACACCGATGCCGGTGACGGCGACGCGCCGGCCCTTGCCTTCCACGGTCGGCCTCCTCAGAGTTTGGACGTGACCAGGTCGTAGGCCTGGCCGACGGTGGTGATGCCCTCGAGGTCCTCCTCGGGCACGGTGATGCCGAACTCCTCCTCGAGTGCCATCACCAACTCGACGAGGTCGAGGCTGTCGGCCTCGAGATCCTCGGCGAACCGGGCCTCGGGCACGACCTTGTCCTCCGGCACCGACAGCACGTCCACGGCGCACTTGCGGAAGCGGGCGAACAGCTCCTGGTCCACGTGATGCTCCTTCGTAGTGGTCAACTCAAACTAGTGGCCCATCCCGAGGCCACCGTCGACGGGTACGACGGCGCCGGTGATGTAGGCGGCGTCGGGAGAGGCGAGAAAGGCGACGACCCCGGCGACTTCTTCGGGCGTGCCGAAGCGCCCGAGCGCGACGCGCTCGGTCATCTGGTGCTTGAGGTCGTCGGACAGCACCGCCGTCATGTCGGTGTCGATCGGCCCGGGCGCGACGACATTGACGGTGATGCTGCGGCTACCGAGCTCTCGCGCCAGTGAACGAGCGAAGCCGACGAGGCCCGCCTTCGACGCCGCGTAGTTGGCTTGACCGACCTGACCCATCAGGCCGACGACCGACGACACGAGGATGATCCGTCCTGTCCGGGCCCGGACCATCCCGTGGGCGGCGCGCTTCGCCACCCGATAGGCGGCAGTGAGGTTGGCGTCGAGCACCGAGGTGAAGTCGTCTTCGCTCATCCGCAGCAACAGGCTGTCCTTGGTGACGCCGGCGTTCGAGACGAGCACCTGCACCGGCCCGTGGGCCTCCTCGGCCGCCTTGAAGGCGGCGTCGACCTCGGCGGTGGAGGTGACGTCGCACTTGAGGGCCAGCAGTCCCTCGGGCGGGGCCGAGCTCCGGTAGGTGATCGCCACCTGATCGCCGCCGGCGGCGAGGCGGCGCGCGATGGCGAGGCCGATGCCGCGGGCGCCCCCGGTGACCAGGACGGATCGGCTCATCGATCAGGCGGGGCTGCCGCCCCAGCGCAGCACGGCACTGGCCGCCGTCATGCCGGCACCGAAGCCCACGAGGAGCACCAGGTCGCCGTCGTGCACACGATCGTTGTCGAGGGCTTCGCCGAGGGCGAGCGGGATCGACGCCGACGACGTGTTGCCGGTGCGGTCGAGGACGGTGACGGCCCGTTCCATCGGCACGCCGAGGCGCTTGCAGGCCGCCTCGATGATGCGCTGGTTGGCCTGGTGCGGCACGACCAGGGCGAGGTCGTCGGCGGTGACGCCGGCATGCTTCATCGACTTCTCGGCCGAGTCGACCATGATCCGCACGGCGCGCCGGAAGACCTCCTTGCCGTCCATGTTGATGTAGTCGCCCACGTCGGCGTACAGCAGCGGCACCAGCGAGCCGTCGGCGTCGATGTCCCAGCCGAGCAGCTGGCCCGGACCGTCGACGGCGTCGAGCACGACGGCGCCCGAGCCGTCGGCGAACAGGATGGCGGTGCCACGGTCGGTCCAGTCGGTGATGCGCGAGAGGGTGTCGGTGCCGATCACGAGGATGCGCTGGGCGCCGGCGGCGATCAGGCCGTGGGCGACGACGAGCGCATACGTGAACCCGCTGCAGGCGGCGTTCACGTCGAAGGCGCCGCAGCGCAGGCCGAGGGCGTCCTGTACCGCCGCCGACGTGGCCGGCACGGTCTGGTCGGGAGTCGTGGTGGCGAGGACGAGGATGTCGATCGAGGAGCGGTCGACGCCCGACCTCTCGATGGCGCGCCGGCCGGCCTCGACCGAGAGCGCCGCCGTGCTGCCACCCACGCGGCGCTCCCGGATGCCGGTGCGCTCCTGGATCCACTCGTCGCTGGTGTCCATCATGGCGGCCAGGTCGTCGTTGGTGACCACCTTGTCGGGCAAGGCGGTGCCCCAGCCGGTGATCACGCCGCCGCGCACACCGCGGGGGATCGGCGGCATGTCAGGCCGTCCTCAGCCATGCGATGGGCTGGCGCGCCGTGACGCGCTCGCCTTCCACCGCGAGGAACGATTGGAGCACTCCGGTGAACGGTGACCGCACGTCGTGACCTCCTACACGGCCGAGGATTTCTCCGGTGTCGATGACGGCGCCCTCGGCTGGTGCGCCGGATCGCGTGAAGATGCCCGCCGCCGGGCTGACCACCAGGCGCTCTGTTGCGAACAGGTGCTCGCCTTGCAGGGTGGGGGCGGCGGCGGCGCGACCGGCCGAGACCAGCTCGAGGAGGCGGTCGAGGTCGTCGGGGACCGCCACCGAGACAGCGCGGGCACCGTCGACCGTGCGCTTGGCCATGCCGGTGAGGACGCCGCCCGGGCCGAGCTCGACGAAGTCGGTGACGCCGGCCTCGTCGAGGGCGAGCAGGCAGTGCTTCCAGCGCACGGGGCTCGAGAGCTGGGCCGACAGCAGGCTCGTCCATTCCGATCCCTGGTCGTGGGGAAGTGCGTCGACGTTCGACACGACAGGGACCTCGGTGTCGCGCGGCGCCGCCTCGGCGATGGCCTTGCGCAGCCGGTCGCGCGCCGGCGTCATGTAGGGAGTGTGGAAGGCACCGGCGACCGGCAGGGGCATGACCCGCTTCGCGCCGAGCTTCTTGGCCTGCTCGCCGGCCTGGCCGACTCCACTCTCCGAACCGGCGATCACGACCTGACCGGGCGCGTTGTAGTTGGCCACCCAGACCTCGTTGTCGGCGAGGCGGCAGGCCACCTCCACCTTGTCGTCGTCGAGGCCGAGGACGGCCGCCATGGTGCCGGGATTCTCGAGCCCGGCGTCATGCATGGCATCGGCCCGTTCGGCGACGAGGCGGACACCCTCCTCGAAGGAGAGGGCGCCGGTGGCCACGAGGGCGGTGTACTCGCCGAGGCTGTGCCCGGCGCAGTAGGCGGGCTCGATGCCGAGTCGCTCGACGGCGTCCACGACCATCAGGCTCGATATGAAGGTGGTCAGTTGGGCGTTCCGGGTGTCTCTGAGCTCCTCGGCCTCGGCGTGGACCAGGATGCGGCCGAGATCGCGGTCGATGATGTCGGATGCCTCCTCCACGAGCTCCCAGCTCTCGTGTCCGGCCCAGGGTCGGCCCATCCCTTCCCGCTGCGACCCCTGGCCAGGGAAGGTGAAGGCAAGCATGCGGCGGGCGGCCTCCTCTCGATCGTCGTCGCCCGGGTTCACGGCTTCGACCACGGATGTTGCGACGAGGTTACGTTGCGCGGGCACTAGCCTGTGGCGACCGGCCCGAGTGGCGGAATGGCAGACGCGGCGGACTCAAAATCCGCTGTCCGCAAGGGCGTGTGGGTTCGAATCCCACCTCGGGCACTGGGGCTGAGCAGGGGAAATGTTCGCCCGGTGCGCGGACGGCACCATGGGTGAGTGCCTCGGCTACAGAATGGTCACAGCGGGCGTTGTCGCTGGCACACCGGCGACGAAGGTCGAGCTCTGGGAGCCGACCCAACCGACGAGGACGTCGCGGTCGTCGACCGACTCAGGGTCATGTGGAGCGCCGCCTGTGCCTCTTCGAGCCGGCCCGGTCGGAGGCGCCCGAGATCGGCGTGCCGTCGGCACGGGCGGTCTTCTGCTCGAGCCATTTGGCGTCGGCAACGGGATCGTTGCCTCGACGAGCGCCGCCGTCCGTAAGCAGCCGCGACACCGCTCCTGGAGCGGTGTCGGTACCAAGCCAGGAGTCGTTGATTGTCCGGTGATGGTCCGCGTTCACTACGACTTCGCCCGACCCCGACGGCAAGCGGCGATCAGACTCGGTGGGCTGGAGCGAGGACCCTTTGTCGTGCCTCGCCGGTGGTCGTCATCGATTGATCTCTCGGTGGTGACGAGCGGCCCACGGTCCGAGCGCGACGACTGCTCCCAGCATGCCTCCTGCGAACGTTGCGACAGCGAGGGACGCGAACGCGGCTGCTACGAGCGATACGCCGTGGGCTACGACCATGAGCAGGGCCACCACGAGGCCGAAGACCACGACGAAACCGGCCAGGTATCCCTCGATCAGTACTCGTCCGAAGCTCCGATCCAAACGATCGAAGCCGGGCTGAACCTGCGGGGAAGAGGTCATGTGGCACCACCCCCTCGCCATCAGGCTACGGCCGCATCCCGCTGATG
>JBKOXV010000279.1:0-5636 GCA_046725105.1 bacterium
GGCGTCGTCCTCGTCGTGACGTCACTGCTCGTGGCCACGGCGCCGGCCGTCGGCGACGTGAGCAAGCCGTTCAACGCCACCATCACGCAGGGTCAGCGGCTGGCCAGCATCACCGTCGACCCCGCCCGCGCCGGACGCAACACGATGCACGTCTACATCAGCACGCCCGGTGGCGCCCTCGACAGGGCCCAGGAGATCACTGTGCGCATCACGCTGCCGTCGCGCGACCTCGGTCCCATCCCTGTCCCCGTCGAGAACGCCGGGCCGAACCACGTGCTCACGAAAGACCTGCAGCTGCCATTCCGGGGCGACTGGCAGGTGGAGATCCTCGCTCTCTTCGGCCAGACCGAGCAGGTCCGGTTCACCACCACCATGCCGGTCCGCTAGTTCAGCAACGCCTCCAGCCTGGTCACCGCGGGCGAGCGCGCCGGTACTCGGACCGCTAGCAACGGGGCGCCGTCGAGGAGGTAGATTGCTCGTCCGCGGGGCGCTTCGTCTGAGCGGGCGGAGACCACTCGGGCATCCGCGGCTACGCCTCGGCGCATCAATACCTTCTTCGTGATGACCACCTTCCCGTCGACGATCTCTGCTCGCGCCTCGTACCAGCGCGACGCCGGCCGTCCGGTGGGATCGATCTCCTGGACGCGGCAGGTGAAACGAGTTCCGTCCGACGCCGACCAGTGCGGCTCCAAGCGCGTGGCCAGCCAGAACAGCAGCCCGGCCATACCGATGAGCGCCACGGCCCACACCACTGTCATCAAGCCACAGCATCGCCGACCGCGCCGGACGGCGGCGTTCGCCCTGCTCGTGGCGGGCGCCCTGGCGGCGTGCTCGGGCGGCGGCTCGAAGCCGGCGGCGCCGACCTCGACCACCACGCCGGCGACCACGACGGTGGTTCCCACCGCCACGACGTTGGCCACCGGCCCGGTCGACCTGGGCGTTCCTACCGTTGCCGCCGCCCAGGGCACCAGCGCCCTCGGCACGGGCGACCTCGATCCGGCGATCCGAGACCAGATCGCCGCCGCTCTGCACACGTACCTGAACGCCGCGAGTGGCACCCCGCTCGGATCGGGGGCGCCGGCCGTGCTCGACAACGTGCTCACGGCGGCGGCGATGGCCCGGCTCACGCCCGAGAGCCGTGACGCACTCGTCGACGAGGGTCTGTCCGCCCTGGCCGGCGTCAAGATCGACCACGCCGACGTCAACCTCGACGCCTTCATGGGCCCCGATAGCGCCATGGTGGTCACCGCCGCCGTCGACCTGCAGGTGTCGGCGTCGACACCGGGTGGAGCGCCCGTCACGATCGTGCGGCGGGGCACGTTGACCTTCGTCCCCGACGGTGGCAGCTGGAAGGTCGACGCCTTCGACCTCACCGTGGCGAGGGACCTGCCGTGAAGCGCCGCATCCTCACCTCGCTCGCCATAGCCGTCGTCGTGGCCGTCGTCGGGGGCCTGGCGGCGTCGTGGTCGTTCGTGCGGGTCGGGGCCAGCGTGTTCCGCATCACCAAGACGGCGGCCGGCAGCAGCCAGTGGACGCCCGACAAGCCGCTGTTCATACTGCTGCTGGGCAGCGACTTCCGGCCCGGCGCCGGCTGCGGCTGCAGCGACGCCATCCACGTCGTCGGGATCCCGGCCGGTGGCGGCCAGGCGACGTTTATCAACGTCCCCCGGGATACCCGCATCAATGTGCCGGGTCACGGCCCGATGAAGATCACCGAGGCCATGTCGGCGGGCAGTGAGCAGCTCACGGCGCAGGCCGTCAGCGAGTGGATGGGAGTTCCCATCACGTACACCATCGTCACGTCGTTCGATGGGTTCGCCGGGATGGTGGACGAGTTCGGCGGCATCACCGTGAACGTGCCGGAGCGGATCGACGACTCGTTCACGCAGGTGCACCTCGACCCCGGCCCGGTGCCGATGGACGGCGACCTGGCGTTGCGGTTCGCCCGCAGCCGCCACATCAACGGGGGCGACTACAACCGCACCCAGAACCAGGCGCTGCTCATCCTGGCGGCGCTGGGCGAGGTGCGGGCGGCCGGCACCTCGCCGGCCGACACCGTGCGCTACCTCGGCATCCTGGCCCGACACACCACGCTCACCGGCCTGTCGACGGCCGATCTCTACCGGTTGGCGCGCGTGGCCATCGCCATCGATCCCGCCAACGTCAAGAGCGTGCTGGTGCCGTCGTCCGGCGCGCTGATCGCCGGCACCTCGTACGTCATCCCCACGGCTGACGCCGCGACGCTGTTCGCCGACTTCACCGACGACGCCATCCTCGAGTCGGTTTAGGCGACCGATTCCGAGCGACCGCGGCGACACGCAACTGCGACGCCTGATGTACCGCTGCGGTACATCAGGCGTCGCGGAACCGCCGTCGCACCAGACACGCACTAGACACGGGGCGTGCCCGAGGGCATCGAGATCGAGCTCTACCGCCGCACGGCCGAAGGGGCAGTGGGCCGACGCATCGTCGGCGTGGAGGCGCCGGATGCGTGGTTCCTCAAGCGGGGCCTCACGGCGGCGGCACTCGGGCCGGCGCTGACCGGCCGCCAGATCGTCGCCGCCCGGCGAGTCGGGAAAATGCTCCTCCTCGACACCTCCGGGCCGGGCCCGGTCGTGGGCCTACGGTTCGGGATGACGGGGCGGCTCGTGGTCGACGGGCGTCAGGGCGTACGCGAACTGGAATACGGATCGAGCCGCGACCTGCCGGCGTGGGACCGGTTCGCCCTCGACCTGGCCGGCGGGGGGCAACTGCGCATCAACGACCCGCGCCGGCTGGGCGGCGTCGAGCTCGATCCGGACGAGACCGTGCTGGGCGTCGATGCCTCGGTGATCACGCTGCCTCAGCTGCGGTCGGCGCTGTCGGGCTCCGTCGTGGCCTTGAAGGCTCGGCTGATGGACCAGGGACGCGTCGCCGGCATCGGCAACCTGCTGGCCGACGAGATCCTGTGGAGGGCCGGCCTCGACCCGGCCCGGCCGGCGGGTGGGCTCGACCCGGACGAGCTGCGACGGCTGCATCGGACCATCCGTTCGGTGTGGAACGAGCTCCTGGCGCGGGGCGGCAGCCACTTGGGTCGGCTGCAGGCGGCCCGGGTCCCAGGCGGGACCTGCCCGCGGGACGGCGAGCCGCTCGAGCGCCGCACCATCGGAGGCCGTACGACATACTCGTGCCCACTGCATCAGCGCTGATCGTGGACGTGCCAGACTCAGCGCCGACATGCCGGCTGCTCTCCGACGCGTGGTCCTCGGCGTGCTGGTGGCCGCCTCGGGAGTCGTCGTCGCCGGGGCCACCGCGTCGGCGCAGACGACCACGACGCCACCCGCCGCCACGTCGGCCGCCCCGGCTCCGGCCGCCACTTCGGCCCTGACTTCGGCGCCGTCCACCGGCGATACGGCGTCGTCGCGCACCGTCAACCGAATCGTGCTGGCGCTGCTGGCGCTGGCCGGGCTGCTGGCGGTCCTGACGATCTGGCTCTGGCGGACCACCAAGCCGAAGCCCAGCTACCTCGAGGGGCTCGACGCCATGGGGTCACGGCGCTGGCGGGCGGCGTCGACCGAGGGCCGGGCGGCGATGCTGGCACCGGTACACGAGCGTCGCGGCGGGATCCGCGACGACGAGCTCATCGCCGAGTCGGAGCCGCCCGAGGGTACGGAGGCCGAGCCGGCCGCCGAGTCGGAGCCGGCCGCCGAGTCGGAGCCGGTCGCCGAGGCCGCCGAGCCCGAGCCGGTTTCCCCGGCCGCGCCGGATGCCGTCGCCGAGGCCGAGCCCGCGCCGACGGAGCCGCCCTCGCGCCCGCCGCCCGAACCGGCCGAGCTGCCCCCCGGTTGAGGTGGGCCGGGCCGAGGCGTCCTCTACCGTGGGAGTCATGGGTGACACGCTGGATGTGGACGCCATGATCCACAGATTCCGCGATCGAGCCGCTGCCGTCAAACAGCGGCCCCTTCCGCCGGTGGCGGGCGCCGAGCGTCAGCACTTCCTCCAGCAGGCCCAAATCGACTTCCAGGACTTCGCCATCATCGGGGACGCCGTCGGCACGATCGAGGACGGCGTTCTCGTGCTCAGAGTCGACCTCCGTCCGCCCGGCGCTCGTGGCGACGCCTGACGCGGCGGCGCTCCCGGCGCCGTTCGAATCGACTCGCACCGCCGCGCCCGACGTCCAGCTGCGCTACCTCGCCGTCGGCACGGCGGTGTTCTGCTGGGGCATCGGGCCGCTGCTGGTCCGGGGGATCTCCGCGCCGTCGGGCACCATCGTGCTGTACCGGCTCTGGATCGCCTTTCCCGTCATGCTGGTGCTGGCGCGACTGGCGCGTACTCCGCTTACGAGGGATGTCGCCTGGCGCGCCCTTCCCGCCGGGCTGATGTTCGCCGTGTCGGTGCTGACCGGGTTCGCTTCGTTCCACCAGACGTCGGTGGCGAACGCCACGCTGATCACCGCCTTGACGCCGGTCATCGTCCTGCCCATCGCCGCCCGGTACTTCAGCGAACGTGTCACCCGGCGGAGCATCCTGTTCGGCGCGGTGAGCGTCGTCGGCGTGATCGCCGTCGTGGTCGGCGCCGCGCCGGACGGCAGCGCCTCGCTCACCGGTGACCTGCTCGCCGTTGGCGACCTCGTGGCCTTCACCGCCTTCTTCCTCGAGATCAAGCGCCAGCGCACGGCCGGAATGCCGGCCATGTCGCTCCTCGCCGGCGTGATGCTCACCGCCGCCATCGCCGTCACGC
Source organism: bacterium (assembly GCA_046725105.1). Classification (GTDB taxonomy): domain Bacteria; phylum Actinomycetota; class Acidimicrobiia; order Acidimicrobiales; family Ilumatobacteraceae; genus DASXAI01. The sequence goes on from JBKOXV010000279.1 coordinate 4,720, forward strand.
CCGTCGTGCTGCTCACCGAGGACGACCTCACTGCCATCGGCGGATGGGACTGGCTGTGGCTGTTCGTGCTGGTGTTCGGCGTCGGCGCCCTCGGGCACGGGCTGATGGCGTGGGCGCACCGCCACGTCGATGTCACCATCTCGTCGCTGCTCACTCTGGGCAGCCCGGTGATCTCGGCCCTGGGCGCCTGGCTGGTGTTCAACCAGGGCCTCACCGCCGTTCAGTTGTTCGGCGCCGCGCTCGTGCTGTTGGGGCTGGTAGGAGTGGTCGTCGCCTCGCCCCGACCTTCCGCCGAGGCCGCCATCGACACGACCTGAGTCGCCGGCGTTGCTACACTGGGTCGCTCACGCGGACGTGGCTCAGTTGGTAGAGCATCACCTTGCCAAGGTGAGGGTCGCGGGTTCGAATCCCGTCGTCCGCTCCAGGTCAGCGACCGTTTTCCGCGCCACCGAAGCACGTCTTGGCCATGGTCTGGCCATGGCTTGTCCATGACGTCCCTAGCGTTGGGCCATGCCGGGATCACTTCGCCAGCGCGGTCCAGACAGCTGGCAGCTGCGTGTCTACCTGGGGGTGGATGCCGACAGCGGGAGGGAGCGGTGGGCGACCAAGACGGTGCACGGCTCCCGTCGGCACGCCACCGCACGCCTCGCTGAGTTCGCGGAGGAGGTCGGGTACGCCCGGCTACGAGCCGGCACGGTGGCTGATCTCCTTGACCGCTGGGTGGCGCACGCATCGCCGGGCTGGTCGACGTCGACGCTGCGTCAGAACCGCAGCGTCATCGAGTGTCATCTCAAGCCGCTGCTCGGGCACCTGGCGGTGAACAAGCTGACGACCGTCGACATCGACGACGTGTACCGCCATCTGCTTCGCGCCGGGGGAGCCGATGGGAGACAGTTGGCGCCGGGCACGGTGCACCG
>JBKOXV010000003.1:0-5523 GCA_046725105.1 bacterium
CCACGGGGGGCGATCGGACCGCCGCCTTCTGGGAGTTGAGATGGGTACTCGTTCTGCCCATCCTCTACCTGCTCTTCACGAATCTGTTCGAGCGACGCGAGCAGTACGTGCGGATCTACGTCTTCGTGATGGTGGCGGTGTTCATCAACGCCATGATCGCCCTGTTCAACTACCAGGGCCTGAGCGCAGCCGAGAAGGACGGCATGGAGAGCTTCGTCTCCCATGGCGCCACACTCTCCATGAACGCCATGCTCGTTCTGTTGGCCGGCGCGTGGATGTTCCGGAAGTCGTCGTGGGCGTGGCGCGCCGTTCTCCCCTTCATGCTCGTGCCGGTCACGTACATGTACCTGGTATCACAGCGCCGCGCCGCGTTCGTGGCCCTGGTCGCGGCCCTCGGCATGGTGGGCATCTTCCTGCTGTGGACCAACCGGCGGGCGTTCTGGAAGGTCGCGCCCATCGTGCTGATCATCGGCACCATCTACACCGCGGCGTTCTGGCACGACGAGACCACCACGGCCGGCTTCCCGGCCCAAGCGATCAAGTCGGTCCTCGCGCCCGACGATGTAAGCGAGCGCAACCAAGGCTCTGACCTGTATCGGATCATCGAGAAGCAGGACATCCTGGCCACCATCCGGTCCAGCCCGATAACCGGCATCGGATTCGGCCACCCCTTTCTCCGGCCCTACCCCTTGCCGTCGATCGGAACGTTCCTCCTCGAGCCGTACATGCCGCACAACGCCATCCTCTGGGTTTGGATGAAGGCGGGAATCGGCGGGTTCGTCGCAATGCTCTACCTCTTCGGCGTGGCGATGCACACCGGTGCGCGGACCGTGTTGAAGGCCGGACGAGGCGACCACGCCGCCACGGTCCTGACGTCAGTGGCCTTCGTGCTCATGTACGCCGTGTTCGCCTATGTCGACATCGCGTGGGATCCGCAGAACATGGTGCTCCTGGCGATCGCCATGGCCCAGATCGGCAACGCCGCCCGGCTGGGCCCCGAGACGCCCACGGAGGCGCCGGTCGCCACAACCGGCATGGAGCTCGTGGCGGCGCGGCCATCGGCGCCGGCGCGGACGGCCCGCCGTGCGCAGTAGGAGCTGGGTGACCGTGGTCGTCACGGCGACGCTGCTGGCGGCGTGCGGCGGAGGCTCGGGCAAGACCCTTGCCGAGCTCACGGGCGGCTCCGGCACCGGGCTTTCGGTCACGACGACGGCCCGCTCGAGTCCCACCACCCGTCCGCCGACGACGACGCCACCGGCGACGACCGGCGCGACCACTACCGCCGTACCCACCGCGTGGGCGCCCGCCACCGGCAACCTCACCGGCACCACATCCGAATGCGGCAATGTGTCGCTCGTCTCGGCCCGGCCCGACAACGACGACGTGGTCGCGAGCGTCGCCCTCCACGGTCTCTGGGCCAGCGCCTCGGACGGCGCGCCCTGGAGTGCGCTCGGACTGTCCGGAGGCGCCACCATCACCAATCGAGGCTCCACCATCGTCTACGACCCGGCCCATCCGGATACCTGGTGGGAGAGTGGGATCTACAACGGCGGCGGCGTCTATCGCACCGACGACAACGGCAGGACGTTCCAGCAGCTCGGAACGGTGGCGCACGTGGACGCCGTCAGTGTCGACCTGTCGGATCCTGGTCGGCGGACGCTGCTGGCCGGTCTGCACGAGCAGACGGGTCTGATGCGTTCCCACGACGGCGGTCAGTCCTGGTCCAAGATCTCGGCGTCGCTGCCCCCGGACGCCGGCTTCACGTCCTCACCTCTCGTGATCGACTCCCGGACCTTCCTCGTCGGTACAAACCACAGCGACACAGCCGGGGTGTTCCTCACGATCGACGACGGAGCCACGTGGACGCAGGTCTTCAAGGGAGCCGTAACCGGTCAGCCGCTGCTCACGAAGGCCGGCGCCATCTACTGGGTAGTCGATGTGACAGGAGGCATGATCAAGAGCAGCGACGGTGGCGCCACCTGGCAGACGGCGGCGCGCGCCGGCACGATCAACCCGTTGGCGCCCAGCCTCGTAGAGCTCCCCGGCAACGCGATCGCCGCCGTGGCCAACCTCGTGTTGATCGTCACCAAGGACGGGGGCGCGTCGTGGACCAAGCTGGGTCCGACGATGCCGTACCGGCCCGTCGGCATGACCTTCTCTCCGTCCCGGCAGGCCTTCTTCATCTGGTACTTCACCTGCGACCCCAACGGCGACAACGCCGTGCCGGCCGACGCCATCATGCAGCTCGACGTGAACGGAGCCTGATCGTCCCGTGAAGTTGGACACCTGGGTGCCCTTTGGGTCACCGTCCCGTCCAACTTCCCGTCCTAGCGTCTGTGGTGGCGGTAGCGGGAGATGACGGCGTCGACCACGTTGGCCAGCCGAGCGGCGTACAGCTCCACGTCGCACTCCGCCACCGCGAAGTCCCGAGCGGCGGCGCCAAGCTGTGTGCGCCGCGCCCGGTCGGCGAGCAGGTCGTCCACCGCGGCCCTGAGGGCGTGGGGATCCTCCGGTTCGACGTAGCGGCCGTTCCGGCCATCGACGATGATGTCGGTCTGGCCCCGGCTGCGCGAGCAGATCACCGCCTTCCCCATCGCCATGGCTTCGAGGATCGTGGTGACGCCGGCCTGGAACTCGACGTCCTGGAGCGGCATGACGACCAGCTCCGAGTCGGCGTACAACTGGCGCAGATCGACGAAGCCGAGCCGGCAGATCTCGACGTTGGGGGGCAGCGCCGCGCCCAAGGTAGAATCGGGTCGAGTCGACCACGGGCTGGCGGCGGCGATGACGACGCGGACGTCGAGGCCTCGAGCCGCGTCGATCAGCGTCGGGTAGTCGCGGAACTCGAGCCCCGCCGAGGAGATCGTGGGACGCGGTCCCGGCTTCGGCGGGACGCGCTCCGGCGAGAAGAACGTCGTGTCGACGGTGAACGGTGTGAGCACGACTCGCTCGGGGGGAAATCCGAGCTCGGCCGACACGTAGTGCCGCTGCGCCGACGAGTAGACGACCATCGTGTCGATGAAGCGGCCGAGCCGGAAGGTGCGGTACAGCCGACGCTTCTTCGGCACCGACAGGATGTGGGCGATCATGACGTGGGCGAACGGCCGCCGGCCGCGGAGCCGGCAGAGCAACGCCAGCGGCAGGCCCACCTGCTCGCCGTCGGTGAACACGGCGTCGTAGCGGCGCTGTTCACGGAAGCACACCCACGCGAGCAGCGCCGCCTTGCCGGCGAAGCGCTCGATGAGGTCGCCGACCCGGCCGCCCCGCCGCCGCGCTTCGGCCACGTCGACGATGTCGGCGTCCATGGCGCTCGCCATGGCGATGTAGTCCGGGCAGGGACGCTGATCGTGCTCGATGCGATCGAGGAGCTCAGTGCCGACCGTCCCTGACACGGTTAGCAGCACCCGGCCGCGGCGGGTCGGCGCCCTCACGGCGGCACCGTCAGCGGGCCGGCGCCATGGCGCGCCCATCCGCCCCGGCCTCGATTCGGGTGGACGGCCCGCTCTCGGCGTTGCGCGCCGTCCTGGTCCACACCACGTCTCGGCGTCCGCCGATCTGCCGAACCCACAGCCGAATCTTCCACGCCACGAGGCGGGGTGCGCCCAGCAGGGACTGGTACACGGCGCGCCGTGCGCCCACCATCCGCAGGCCCGACAGCACGTAGGCGGCCTGGGCCGCCACCACACTCGTCGCCGCGACGCCGGCGACGCCAACGCGCCGGCGCACGAGGGCCCGGGTGAGCACCAGCGTGCTCCACGCCGCCGACGCCGCCACCACTACTGAGAAGGGCGGCACGGCCAGGTCGGCGGCGGCATCGGCGTAGGCGACGCGGTCGGCGCCGCGTGCCGAGAGGGCGCGCCGGGCCAGGACCGGGAGGTAGCGCCGCGCCATCTCGATCCGGCCGCGCTCCCACCGTTCGTGCTGGGTCTGCGAGGCCGCTACCGAGACGGGCATCTCGGCCTGCACGACGGCGTCCGGTGCGAACGCCACCCTGGTGCCGTCGAGGAGCAGCTCGATCTGGAGCTCGACGTCCTCGGTGAGGTGGCTGGACCACTGATGCGCCGCCAGCACGGGTGCCGCAAAGACCATGCCATTGCCGTGCAGGCCGGCCGTTCCGCCGAGGGTCGTGCGCCCGAGCGGCCGAAGGTAGTGACGCGCCGCCAGCGCCGCTTGGCGGAAGGCGGTGACCGGTGACGCCTCGGCGTCACGTACGGCGTAGTAGGACTGCACGACCTGGGCCCCGGAGTCGAGCTCGGCCGCCACCGCCGTCAGGAAGCCGGCGTTGACGACTGTGTCGGCGTCGATGATCACAGCGGCATCGTGATCGTCGCCCCTTCGGCGGAGACGGTCCCACGCCCAGACCAGGGCCGGGCCCTTTCCGCCGGCCTCAGGGTCGATGCGCTCGTGCACCTCTACGCCGCGGTCACGGGCGATGGACACCGTGTCGTCGGTGCAGTTGTCGGCGACGACATGGACAGACACCAGCTCCCTCGGATAATCCACCGAGGCCAGGCTGTCGAGGGTCGATCCGATGAGGCGCTCCTCGTCGTGGGCGGGAATGAGGACGGCGAACCGTCGCCACGGGGCCGCCGTCGGAGCGGCGTGGCGACGGCGATCGGCCCGACCCCACCACGCCGCGATCGTGAGGACCGAGAGGTAGCCGCTCACGCCGGCGAGCACCGTGCCCGGAACCCCCCACACCAGCCCGACGGCCAACCGACGTCTGGCCGAGCCGTTCACCTTGGCTCCGCCTACCGCGCCTTCCACCGCAGATCGGGGCCCAGCTCGGCCGCGTCCATCAGCTTCTTGATCTGGCCGATGCGGCGGAAGCGCCACCCCTCGATCTCGTCCAGCGTGATTCCGCGCTCGGAGAACGCTTCGTAGAGCTGGCGAGCGCCTTCCCGAGCTGTCCACCGGGGCACGAATCCCGGCAACGTCGCCATGATCTTCGAGCTGTCGACGCGGTAGTTGCGGGTGTCGGGGCTGGCGTCGGTCGCGAACTCCACGATGCATCCGGGCACGGTCTCGTGCACGATCTCGGCGAGCTCGCGGATGCGGTAGTTGCCGTCCGGCCTGGCCACGTTGAAGGCCTGGGCGTGGACGAGCTCCCGAGGCGCCTGGAGGGCGGCGAGGAACGCCCCGCTGATGTCTTCGACGTGGACGATCGGACGCCACGGCGTACCGTCGCTCTTGATCAGCACCTTCCCGGTGGCGACAGCCCATGCCGTCAGGTTGTTCAGCACGATGTCGCAGCGGAGGCGAGGCGACACGCCGTAGGCGGTGGCGCTACGCAGGAGGACGGGGCTGAACTCGTCGGTGGCGAGGTCGACCATTTCTTGCTCGGCTCGCACCTTGGAGATGCCGTAGGCGGTCACCGGATTGAACGGCGCCGCCTCAGTGAGGAGATCGTCGCCGGCGGCTCCGTAGTTGCTGCACGACGACGAGAACAGGAACCGGGGCTCTCCGGCCTGGCGGGCCAGTCGCGCCAAGTGGACCGTCGCCCTGTGGTTGATGTCGTAGGTC
>JBKOXV010000343.1:0-5487 GCA_046725105.1 bacterium
GCCACCACCTGCCTGGTGACCGTGGGATTTTCGGGTCAGAGCCGTTCCACATCAGTCGACCGGTTCCAGCTCGCGACCTGGCCGCAGCTGGTCAAGCTCGTCAGCACGGACGGCCCGGCGGCGGGGGTGTTGGTCGCGAACACGGTGATCCGGCAGCCGTCGCGGTCGGTGATGCGCAGCAGCGCGCCCGGGTGCGGCCGTTCCCGGCGGGCGATCACCCGCATCCCCGGCGGCCAACGGCTGCGGTCAGCCCGGGTAGCAGGCCGGTCAGCTCGGCGACGTGCGCGTCGTCGCGGGGTTCGCCGTCGGCGTCGCAGGCCGCCGTCCACGCCCGCCGCGGGAGCACCGCGAGGGCGGCCTCGACCGGGTCGGTGACGGCGCATGCTGGCCAGCTTCGCGGCCAGGTCCGCTCACGTCTTCGCGGCCAGCGCCCAACTCGACTACCTGCGGGCAGGAACCAGAGGACTCCAGTCAGCAATGAAGGATGACGGCCGCTGGCGGTGATGCCGGGGCCAAGACCGTCACGCGAGGCTGTTCTCGTAACGAAGTTTCATCTGGTGAGACGAGGCGGCTCCCTCGCATCCGCCGTGCAGCATCGATGAGGAGAGGCGATGTCCGCAACGCGTGTCCCGTATAACTTCTTCGGGATCGGCTTCGGCCTCGCGGGGCTGGGTGAGGCCTGGGCGGTCGCCGCTGGCCAGGGACTGGCGCCTCGGTGGGTTGGCGATGCCATTCTCGCGTTGTCCGCCGTGGCCTGGCTCGCCGGCGTCAGCCTTTATCTGCGCTACGCCGCGACCACCCGGGGCGCTTTCACCGCGGATCTGCGCGACAACGTGGCGGGGCCGTTCGCATCGCTGGCGGTGATCACACCCATGCTGCTGGCCGCTGACGGGATTGCCCCGCACGCCGCCACGGCCGGCCGGGTACTGGTCGACATCCTCCTGGTTCTCACCGTCCTGCTGGGCGGCTGGTTCACCGGCTACTGGATCTACGGCAGCCTGGATTTTGACCGGCTGCACCCCGGCTATTTCCTGCCCACGGTGGCTGGAGGGCTCGTCGCGTCGGCCAGCGCCGCCGCCGTCGGGCAGCGCCTGCTGGCCGAGATAATGCTGGGCCTCGGCCTGATCTGCTGGCTCATCCTGGGCTCGATGATCCTGGCCCGGCTGTTCTTCCGACCGCCGCTCCCAGCCGCGCTCGCACCGACGATGGCGATCGAGGTCGCCCCCGCCGCCGTGGCGAGCATCGCCTACTTCTCGATCCGCCCTGGGAGCGCCGATGTGTTCGCGGCAGCACTCGCGGGCTACGGGCTGCTGATGATCCTTGCTCAACTGCCCCTGCTGCCGATCTACCTGCGGCTACGTTTCGCGCTCAGCACCTGGGCCTTTACGTTTTCCTGGGCGGCCGTGGCTTCAACCGTGCTGCTCTGGATCGGCGCCAAGCACCCCGCCGGTCACCGCGTCTACAGTTACCTCGTTCTCGGGCTGATCAGCGTGTTCATCGGAACGATCGCGGCCCGGACCGGGCTCGCTGCCGGCCGCCGCCAGTTGCTGCCCCCGACGCACCTGCGGCGGCCGCCGCGCCCACGCCGTCGCCAGCCGCCGTCCAGCCAGGCGAGCCCCCGGTCAGCGCGAGGTCATCTGGCGCGAACGCATAGGTGGCCAACCCTCCAGGTCAGTGCGAGCAGCCGCCTGCTACGGCGTACCACTGCGGTGACGGCCGGTAGAGCTTGAATGTCACTTGCTGGGCCGCTCCAACTACAGCTAGTAATGGTCGCAGGTCGGATGTGGTAGGCCCCGTGGGACTCGAACCCACAACCCGCGGATTGGAAGTTGGCGGTCTCACCCGAGCTGTGCTGTCTGCCACGGTGCTGACCGAGACGCTGTCATCCCTGTCCCTACTGGCGACTGATAACTCGATTCATTGGCAAAACCATTGGCAGAATCCGCCGACGGCCGTTCGGAGGCACCCTGGTGACAGCGCCCGCGAGCGTGGTCTGTCTGGAACGTCCTGGCGGTCATGTGCCGCCTGTCCTTGACGAGTTGGAGCACCGCAGGATTAAACAACCGCTGCAGTTCCAACGTCCTGTTATAGCCGACGTCCAGGCACCATCGTCTCTGGCTTCATGCACCTCCGTGCGCCGTCCTACCCCGCGCGCCTAGGACGGACGTTTGGTGTCGTCGCGGCTGGGCCAGGCCGTCGCAGCGCCGGCCAGTTGCATGTTGTGGTCAGCGAGTCTGGTCTCGTGCTTGCGAGGGTTCGCTGATCCCGGGGTGGCCTCCTAGGGAAAGCTGCTGCTCGGAGACGATGACCGACAGTAGCTCGATCAGGTGACGGCGGTCCGCCTCCGACAGGCCCGCGCAGATGTCGATCTCGTGCGCCCTGGATACGGCCATGACCTCGTCGAGAACCTTCCGTCCCCTGCCGGTCAACCACAGGGCGTGGGCCCTTCGGTCGCTCGGGTTGGCTCGCCTTTCCACCAGCCCGCGCCGCTCCAGTTCATCGATTATCCCCACGAGCCGGCTCGGTGGCACGGCCAGCGACGCCGACAGCGAGGCCTGCGTTCGGCCTTGCTCGGCGCCGACATGACGCAAGACGAGGACCGATCGGGGATCGAGCCCGATCGGCGCCAGACGTTCATGCCACCGTTGAGACGAGTGCGCGCCCACCTGGGACAGAAGGTAGGCGGCGCCGGGCACACGCAGATGTTCGGGGGAGGGTCTGTCGCGCTGTTGTTCGTCGCGGCTCATCGCTCGGCGTCCTTGCTTGCGGGTGACCTGGGACCTAGACCTGGGATCTGGCGCCCAGTTCGTTACATGATAGAATAGTTATAGCCCGGAACAATAATTCCCGTAGCCGATCGATCGAGGAGACCATCGTGATCCCCACCACCTCGCGGGCGCCCCGATCCCCGACCGCACGCTCCCAGTGGCAACGCATCACCGGTGCCTTTGGGCTTGCCTGGATCGTCCTGTTCGCCCTCGGGGGCATCGCCCTGCAGGGCCAGCCCCCCGCATATGACGCTCCGGTCGGCCAGACCCGCGACTTCTTTGCCGCCCACGCAGACCGCTACCTGTGGGGCGACTACATCGCCGGCCTGGCCTTCATACTCTGCTTGCTGCCCTTCTTCGTCGGCCTGCGATCGGTGCTTGGCGCCGCCGAACGGGCACCGCAGATCGCATCGCGGCTCGTTCTGGTCGGAGGCATCGCAACCGTCATCGTCGGCGACGCAGCCACCGCCTTCCTCGACGCCCTCGCTCTCGGAGGCGCACCGGCCGAGCTTCCCGATACCACCATCCGGCTGCTCCTACAGCTCGATGCGGTCGCCATCGCGGCCATCGGCCTGCCCATGGCCCTGACCGCCATCGCCGCCGCAGCCGTCATCTGGCAGACCGGCGTCCTCCCGCGCTGGCTCGCCCCCGTAGCCGCACTGTCCGGGCTCCTACACATCGTCGGAGCCACCTTCGTCGCCGCCCACGACGCCGACGGACCACTCTTCTTCATCCGATTCGCGGGACTGATCACCTTCGCGGTCTTCGTCGCCGCTTCATCCATAAGCCTGATCATCCATAAGCCTGATCATCGGTCAGCCTGACCTTCCGGGCGCGACCCGACCCGATACCGACCGGGTCTCGAACGCAGCATCTGACTACGAAGGCCGCACGATGTCATGACATCCGGGCCCTTTCCGCGACCGCCTGACGCCTGTTCGCCGTCCACGCATGATGGCCCACGTGGCCGCCAGCGCCGGCGCCCGGTGAGCGCTGAGCTCCGGCGGTACCCCAGCATGTTGGAACTGTCTCAGGTGTGTACGTCGGAGCCGTGTCGGCTGGGCGGCGGTGGGCCGCCGGGCAACACGGTGGAGCTGGACCAGGGGATCATCGGGTCGGCTCTGGGTCGATGAGCCAGCTGATGAACGGCGTGCTGGGGCGAGGGTCTGGGCCGGTCCAGGGGCGTACCCAGAAGTTGACGTCGGTGCCGAACTGGAGGTCGTAGTGTTGGACCACGAACAAGCCGGTACGGCCCCGCCACAGCGCCCACCGGTGGGCGAGCTGGTCGTCGTCGCGCCCGGACAGCAACGGCGGGCCGCGGCCGCCTCGGCGGCTACCAGCGCAGCGGAAAACGCGGCGTCGAATTCACAGCGCTCGGCGGCGTGGGAAGCGTCACTGTCGTGAGCGTTACGGTCATAGGTCTCCCACCAGCACACCGACAGCAGCGCATCCCTCACGACCGAGGCCGCATCGACGTCGACATCGACGATCAGCCTCGTGCCGTCCGTGCGGCCGAAGTACCACAGCGAAGCGTCGGACCTCGTCGGGTCGTAGACGCCGATCTGGTCACAGGCGCGGCGGAACCGGTCGGCCTGGAACGACTGGGTCGGCCAGCCGGCGCATGGCTGGCGCCACGGCGGCGTTGCTGCTCATCCGCGTCGCCGAACGCCGCACCACACCGCGGCCCTGAACGTAGAGCGCCTGGTAGATGGCCTCGTGCGAGATCCGCATTGACTCATCAGCGGGGAAGTCCAGCGGCAGCCGGTTGGCGATCTGCTCCGGACTCCACGCCGTCGCCCAACGCCGGTCCTGGCGGCGCCCGTGGCGACGACCGATCCAGCGCACATCCGGTCCCGGAACCTCCATCCCGTCCGGGTGCCTGATCGTGCCGGCCAGCCGGTCTTGAACGTACTGGCGCAGCCGGTCGTTGTCGGCGAGCTTGGCGGTCTTGGGCCGACGAGCAGCTCGCTCGGCCTTCCACTGCGCGACCGTCGCCCGGTACTCCAGCTTGCCGCCACGGGTCGCGGCGTTGCGGCGCAGCTCGCGCGAGATCGTCGACGGTGACCTGCCCAGCCGCCGGGCGATCTCACACACCCCGAACCGCTGCGCCCTCAACAGTGCGGTCTCCTCACGCTCGCCGAACGACAAGTAGCGTCCCGAGCAACCGGCGAGACTGATCGGTGGCATGCCGCCAGCGTCACGAAACCAACGCGTCCCGACCGGCTGCGACACGCCGCACGCCAACGCGGCGTCCTCGCCCGACAGGCCCTCAGCAATGCGCTTCCAGAACGCCTGCTGGACCCCCCGCTGATTGACCCCCGGCCGGCCCGGAGACCGCATCGGCGCCCTTCCGGTCTGCGCTGTCGCCCAACCGGGTGGTCGTCCCATTCCACACCTCCACACTCGAGGTGTTGCGACGACCACTTGAATCCGCCTTGCACCCCTTGGTCGGAGTGGATGATCGTGCCCGTCTCCGAGGCCTCCCGAGTCGGGTGTCGATCGCCATGCCGAGCGCGTTGGTCGCGATGGCCGGCTCTGGCCGACGTGCAGTCGACCGCCCGCACGGCGGTCTCCGGTTGCGTGACATGGTTCATGACACAAATCGTGTCAACCGGTGGTGGATAAGGCGGTCGGTGGGGCGGTTCGTGTGGCCGGCGGGCCTGGTGAGGGCGGGTGCGACGGGTACGTGCGGCCTTTTAATCCGCGGGTTGTGCCCGGG
>JBKOXV010000079.1:0-12453 GCA_046725105.1 bacterium
CTTCACGGTCGCCCTCGTCGTCGGCCTCGTCGTCGTCGGCCTCGTCGTCGGCCTCGTCGTCGTCGGCCTCGTCGTCGTCGGCCTCGTCGTCGTCCTCGTCATCGGTGCAGCGGGCGGCGGCCGGCGTAGATGACGGGCTGCTGCCTGGGGGCGTCGTCGGTTCGGTCGAGGACGAGGTAGGCGGCTCGGTGGTGGTCCTGGACGGCCGGGTCGTGCTGGTGGTGGTCGAGGCGGCGCTGGTCGTTGTGGACGCAGCCGTCGTCGTGGTCGTCGAGGATGGTGTCTGTGCCGGTGCGAGCGAGGACGGCTTCGACGAACCGCCCAGGACGCTGGCGGCGGCAGCAGTGACACCCCCGACGATCAGGGCCGCTCCTATGACCAGCGCGGCCAGCCTTCGGATGGAGATGCGCATGGGCAGGTCCTCTCGCGCCCAGTCCGTGCCTCCAATACAACGCCTCGGAGCCGCCATCTGTTACTGCTGGTCGAAACACGAGCGGCGCGGACGTCCAGGCCGTCTTTGGCACACGCAGCGATGCGTGGTGCAGTCGGGTGGGCGCCCTCGGCAGGATTCGAACCTGCGCACACGGCTCCGGAGGCCGTTGCTCTATCCCCTGAGCTACGAGGGCGGGGCTCGAAGCCTAGCGGGCCGAGTCCGCGCCCTCGCCCCCCGGGTTTCACGCTCGTTCAACGACCTGTGAGGTCGTCAGACCAGCGTGAAACGGAACGGCCGGCGGGCAGTGGGTTCTACGGGCGGGTGAAGACCTGAGGCTCGGAGCCGCCGCCACCGTTCGAGCCGAGGTTCGGGAAAATCTTGAACGTCGGGTCGTGCTTCAGGATCTCGCGCCGGGCGATCGTCATCTTGTGGACCTCGTCGGGCCCGTCGGCGATGCGCAGGGTACGGATCGAGGCGTACATCTCGGCCAGCGGGAAGAACTGGGTGACCCCGGCCGCCCCGTGGACCTGGATGGCGCGGTCGATGACCTTCAGCGCCATGTTGGGGACCGACACCTTGATGCCCGAGATCTCCGTGGCGGCGGCCTTGTTCCCGATCGTGTCCATCAAGTGGGCCGTGCGCAGCACGTACTCCCGGTTCATGTCGATGTCGATGCGTGCCTCGGCGATCCAGTCCTGGATCAGGCCCTTGTGGGCCACGAGCGACCCGAAGGTGGTGCGTTCGAGCGAGCGCTTCACCATGTACCCGAGCGCCCGCTCGGCCACTCCGATGGTGCGCATGCAGTGGTGGATGCGGCCCGGGCCGAGGCGGGCCTGGGAGATGGCGAAGCCACCGCCGTCCTCACCCAGCAGGTTCTCGGCCGGAACCCGCACATTCTCGTAGATGAGCTCGGGATGGCCCCCGTGGTGGTCGTACCCGAAGACATGCGGCGTCCGCCCGAAGCTGATGCCCGGCGTGTCCTTTGGTACCACGATCATCGACTGCTGGAGGTGGCGGGGGGCGTTCGGGTTGGTCTTGCCCATCACGACGAGCACCTTGCAGCGGTCGGACAGCGCACCCGAGCTGAACCACTTCTTTCCGTTGAGGACGTACTCGTCGCCGTCGCGCTCGATGCTGAGGCTGATGTTCGTGGCGTCGGACGACGCCGAGTCGGGCTCGGTCATCGAGAACGCCGACCGGATCTCGCCTTCGAGCAGCGGCGCCAGCCAGTCCCGCTTCACCCGCTCCGAGCCGTAGAGGTTGAGGATCTCCATGTTTCCCGTGTCAGGGGCGGCGCAGTTCAACGCCTCCGAAGCGAAGGTCACCTTCCCGAGCTGCTCCGAGATAGGGGCGTAGTCGAGGTTCGACAGCTTGGTGCCCGGGGCGTCCGGGGCCAGGTGCGGCAGGAACAGGTTCCACAGGCCGCGTTCGCGGGCCGCCGCCTTCAGCTTGTCCATGATCGGCGGGTAACCGTGCGGGCCGACTTCCTCCCGCTCGGCGGCGTACTCCTCTTCGTTCGGATAGATGTGGTCGTCGAGGAAGGACTGGACTTCCTCGAGCTTCTGACGGCCTTCGGCGGTGAACTCGTACGGCATCGGCGGTCTCCCAGCTGTCGTTCGCTGCCTCCATTCTCGACGATCGGGCCAGCAGCCACCACATCGACAACGACGGGATCGCCGCCCAGCACCCCCGGTACCCTGGCGGGATGGCTCCGATCGAGCTCACCGACGCCATCCGCTCCCGGCTCGCCGAGCTGGGAGTCGCCGCGCCGGCCGATCTGAAGCTCGAGCGGCCCCGAAACCCCGAGCACGGCGACTGGGCGGTGAACTGTTTCCCGCTCGCCAAGGGCTCGAGCTACGCCGGCCCGGCGCTGGCCGCCGCCCTCGCCGACTCGCTCGACGCCGACCCGCCCGCCCACCTCGCCAAAGCCGAGGGCGTCGGCGGCTTCCTCAACCTCCGCCTCCACCCCACGTGGCTCCACGACGTCCTGCGGAACGTGGTGGCGGCGGGCACCGATACGTATGCGGCCACCGACATCGGCCGGGGGCGCACCGTCGACATCGAGTACGTCTCGGCCAACCCCACCGGGCCGCTCCACGCCGCCCATGGCCGGTGGGCCGCCTACGGCGACTCGCTGGCCCGGGTGATGGCCCGGTGCGGATTCGCCGTGCAGCGCGAGTTCTACATCAACGACCGGGGCGCCCAGCTCGACCGCTTCGGCGCGTCGCTGCTCGCCGCCAAGCGGGGTGAGCCCATTCCCGAGGACGGCTACCGAGGCGCCTACGTCGAAGAGTGGGCGGTCGAGATGCCCGACGACGCCGACCCGGTGCTGTGGGGCCGGGACCGGGCCCTCGCCGACCAGCGCGAGACCCTGGCCGAGATGGGCGTGTACTTCGACCATTGGACCAGCGAGCGCGCCATCGTGGCGGCCGGCGCCATGGAGCAGACGCTGGGCGAACTGCGCCAGCTGGGCCACGTGTACGAGGCCGATGGCGCCGTGTGGCTACGCACCACCGACTTCGGTGACGATCGCGACCGGGTCCTAGTGCGCAGCAACGGCGACCCCACCTACCTGCTGCCCGACATCGCAGGTCACCGCGACAAGTTCTCGCGCGCCGAGCACCTCATCGACGTGTTCGGTCCCGACCACCACGGCTACCTCCAGCGCCTGTGGGCCGGCATCGAGGCCCTGCACCACCGCCGCGGTGATCTCGAGATCATCATCGGCCAGAACGTCGTGCTCCTCAGCAACGGCGAGGAGGTGAAGCTGTCCAAGCGCCGCGGCGACATCATCCTGCTCCGCGAGGACGTGATCGACGAGGTGGGACCCGATGCCACCCGCTTCACCTACCTCCTCCAGAACGTGGACACGAAGCTGGTGTTCGATCTCGACGTCGTGGTCCAGCGGTCGCTGGACAATCCGGTCTTCTACGTGCAGATGGCCCACGCCCGGCTGGCCGGCATCGCCCGCAACGCCGCCGCCAAGGGCGTCGAACGCCAGCCCCTCGACGCCGTCGATCTCGGTGTCCTCGGCCATCCCCGCGAGCACGAGATCCTCACCCTGTTGAACGACCTGCCGACAGTGGTCGTCGACGCCTGCGAGCGCCGGGCGCCCAACAAGGCCGTCACCTGGGCCCGGGAGATGGCGGCGGCCGTTCACGGCTTCCACCACGACTGCTGGGTCGTCGCCGACGACGTGCCCCCCGAGCTCACGCAGGCTCGGCTGTGGCTGGTGGAGGCGGCGCGCGTCGGCCTGGTCGTCGCCCTCGATCTGGTGGGCGTCTCGGCGCCGGAGCAGATGTAGGGCGACGGCGGTGGCCCCGATCCCGCGCCGCCTCCTGCCCGACAGCGCCGACGTCTCCCCGAGTGGCCGGCTGTCGATCGGCGGTTGCGACGTGCTCGACCTCGTCGCCGACCTCGGCACGCCGCTGTTCGTCTACGACGAGGGCCAGCTGCGAGCCCGGGCCCGCGAGGCCGTGGCCGCATTCGGCGCCGGCCAGGTGGTGTACGCCACCAAGGCCTTCCTCTGCCTGGCCATGGCCCGCCTCGCCCACGAGGAAGGGCTGCTGCTCGATGTGGCCACGGGCGGCGAGATGCATGTCGCCCTGGCCGCCGGCGTCCCCGCCGATCGGCTCGTGGTCCACGGCAACAACAAGTCACTCGAGGAGCTGGCCGGCGCCCTCGCCGCCGGTGTGCACCACGTCGTCGTGGACAGCTTCGACGAGCTCGATCGGCTCGACCTGCTGCACGCCGAGGGCCTGCCCGTGCCGCGGGTGCAGCTGCGTATCACGCCCGGCATCGAGGCCCACACCCACGAGTACGTGCGCACCGGCCAGGCCGACTCGAAGTTCGGCTTCGGTCTGGCCGAGGGGATCGCCGACGCCGCCGTCGCCAGGGCGGCCCGGTCACCGTCGGTCGACCTCGTCGGCTTGCACACCCATATCGGCAGCCAGATCTTTGCCGCCGAGTCCTTCGCCCGCGCCGCCGAGGTGATGGCGGCGTTGATCGATCGTCACGAGCTGCCGACATTGACGCTCGGCGGCGGGCTGGGGGTCGCCTACCTCGAGGGAGAGTCGGCGCCGACGATCACCGAGTGGGGCAAGGCCGTCCACGAGGCGCTCGATCGGACCGGGTTCCGAGGGCAACTCCTCGTCGAGCCGGGCCGGGCGCTGGTCGCGGGGGCCGCCGTCACCCTCTACACCGTGGGCACCGTGAAGGACATCCCCGGCATTCGCACCTACGTGGCCGTCGACGGCGGCATGAGCGACAACCCCCGCCCCGTCCTCTACGGCAGCGGCTACGAAGCGTTCCTGCCCCGGGCCACCACGGCGCCCCGCCGCCGGCCGGTACGGATCGTGGGTAAGCACTGTGAATCGGGCGACGTCCTCGTCCACGAGGCCTTCGTGCCCGACGATCTCGACGTCGGTGACGTCCTCTGCACACCGGTCACCGGGGCCTACGGGCACTCGATGGGCTCGAACTACAACAAGGTGCCCCGGCCGCCGGTGGTGTTCGTCATCAATGGCGAGGCCCGGGTCGTGGTGCGCCGCGAGACGTACGACGATCTCACTCGTCTGGACGTGTTGTAGCGACCCCCCGGTTCTCGTCACGCCGGCGAGCGAAAACCGCTCGATCCGGTGACGAGTCTCGGTTCCGGTTACCGGCCGGCCCGCCGCCGCCCTACGCTTCGGTCGTGGCGACCAACGTCAACGACCTGGACCTACCCGCGCTCGACCTGCTGAACGCCCAGACCCGCGAGGAGCGCCGCAAGCTGCTCGACGCCGTGCGCGGGCCCGAGCACTGGCTGGTGCGGACGCCGGGCGGCTACCTGGTCACCACCTACGAGGACTCGGTGGCGCTGCTGCGCGATCGCCGGTTCCACAACTTCGCCAGTCGCATCGCCGAGTTCGGCGGCATCACCGATCCGGAGTTCCTCGCTCGGCAACGCCCCTCGATCCTGTCCTCGGAGGGCGAGGAGCACGCCCGGCTCCGCCGGCTGGTGGCGCCGGCCTTCACGCCGAAGGCCGCCGACCGGCTCCGGCCCTACATGGACGAGGTAATCGACCGGCTCGTCGACGCCATCGCCCCCGAAGGACGAACCGAGTTCGTCACCGACATCTGCGAGCCGTACCCCATCCCGATCATCTGCCGCCTGCTGGGGGCGCCGGAAGAGGACTGGAAGCTGTTCTCGCGGTGGGCCAGCGATCTGCTGCGGATCTTCAACTTCAACTTCGACCAGGACCTGCCCGTGATCATGGCGGCCCAGGACGAGGTGGGCGCGTACATACGAGAGCTGATCGAACGGCGCCGGGTCACGCCATCGCACGACTTGTTGACCGACATGATCGCCGCCGAGGAGGCCGGCGACCGGCTCTCCACGCCGGAGCTCGAGAGCATGGCCACTGCCGTCCTCATCGCCGGCACCGACACGACGCGCAACCAGCTGGCGTGCACGGTCGCCACCTTCACCAACCATCCCGACCAATGGGCCCTGCTGGCCGAGCGCCCGGAGCTGGCGTCGCGGGCGGTCGAGGAGTCGATGCGGTACCTCGGCGCCGTCGGGGGGACGACCCGGTTCGCCAGCACGGACATCGTGTACCGCGACGTGCTGTTCCCCATCGACACCGTCGTGTCGGCCAGCTTCGTCGCCGCCAACAACGACGAGTCCGTCTTCGCCGAGCCGGAGCGCTTCGACATCACCAAGGAGCCACCGGCCCAGCCGCACCTCACCTTCGGCAGCGGCATCCACTACTGCCTCGGGGCGTGGCTGGCCCGGGCCGAGCTGCAGCAGGCGCTGCCGATCCTCGCCCGGCGCCTGCCGGACCTGGCCGTGGACGGCGAGATCGAATGGAAGCCGAGCTTCGTCGGCATCTGGGGGCCCGCCCGGATGCCTCTCACGTTCACCCCGTGCTGAGCGCAGATCAGCTCGCCGCCTTCGAGCGCGACGGCTTCCTCGTGGTCGAGGACTTCGCCGCCAAGGAGGACTGCGCCGCGCTCATCGAACGAGCCGACGAGCTGATGCGCACGGCCGACCTGAGCAAGGTGCGGTCGATCTTCACCACCAAGGAGCAGGAGCGGGTCAGCGACGACTACTTCCTCGGCAGCGGTGGGACGATCCGCTTCTTCTTCGAGGAGGAGGCGTTCGGGCCGGACGGCGCCCTCCGCCAGCCCATCGAGGAGTCGATCAACAAGATCGGCCACGCTTTGCACGATCTCGACCCCGTGTTCGAGCGCTTCTCCCGCCAACCGGCTCTGGCCGAGGTGGCCGCCGACGTCGGCCTCGACGACGCCCTCCTGCTCCAGTCGATGTACCTCTGCAAGCAGCCGCACATCGGCGGCGAGGTCGGCTGCCATCAGGACGCCACCTTTCTCTACACCGAGCCGATCACGGTGACCGGGTTCTGGTTCGCCCTCGAGGACGCCACTATCGACAACGGCTGCCTGTGGGCGGCGCCCGGCGGCCACCACGGGCCTCTGCGCAAGCTGTTCAAGCGGCGATCCGACGGCCCCGGCACCGAGTTCGAGGTGCTCGACGCGGCCCCCCTCCCGGACCCGCACGAGCCGGGCGCCCTCGTTCCGCTCGAGACGCCGATCGGGACGCTGGTGGCGCTCGACGGGCGGCTGCCGCACTGGAGCGACGAGAACCGCTCGGACCGCAGTCGCCACGCCTACTCCCTCCACTGCATCTCCGCCTCCGCCGCCTACCCGGCGTGGAACTGGCTCCAGCGCGACCTCCCTCTCCGTGGCTTCTGAAGTTCGGCGGGGAAGGTCGCCTAGTCTCACTGCGCGTGACGGACGTCGTGCGCGTGGGCGTGCTGGGATGCGGAAACGTGGGCGCCGCCCTCGTCGGGCTGGTGCGCGAGCAGGCCGACGCCGTCGAGGCGAGGACGGGCCTGCGCCTCGAGGTCACCCGGGTGGCGGTGCGCAACCTGTCGCGCGAGCGCGCCGTCGAAGTGCCGGAACGGGTCCTGACGCGGGACACCGCCGCCGTGGTGGCCGACCCCGACGTCGACGTCGTGGTGGAGGTGATCGGCGGCATCGAGCCGGCCCGCGAGCTGATCCTCGCTGCGCTGGTGGCGGGCAAGCCGGTCGTCACGGCCAACAAGGAGCTGCTCGCCAATGTCGGGGCCGAGGTGTTCGCCGCCGCCGCCGCCGCCAACCGTGACCTGCTGTTCGAAGCCGCCGTCGGGGGTGGCATCCCCATCATGCGGGTGCTGCGCGAGAGCCTCCGCGGCGAGCCCATCCAGCGGGTGATGGGCATCGTCAACGGGACCACGAACTACATCCTCACGAAGATGAGCGAGGACGGGGCCGACTACGGCGCCGCCCTGGCCGAAGCGCAACGGCTCGGCTACGCCGAGCGCGATCCCACCGCCGATGTCGAAGGCTTCGACGCCGCCGCCAAGGCCGCCATCATGGCGTCGGTCGCCTTTGGCGCCCGGGTCGTGGCCGGCGACGTCTATCACGAGGGCATCAGCCGGATCACGCCCGACGACATCGCCGTCGCCGACCGGCTCGGCTACGTCGTGAAGCTCCTCGCCATCTGCGAGCGGGTCGACGGCGAGGTCGCCGTCCGGGTCCACCCGGCGATGGTGCCGCGCGCCCATCCCCTCGCCAGCGTGCGCGACAGCTACAACGCCGTGTTCATCGAAGGCGGCGCCGTCGGCCACCTCATGTTCTACGGGCGGGGCGCGGGCGGGCGGCCCACCGCCAGTGCCGTGCTCGGCGACCTCATCGACGCCGCCGTCAACCTGCGCCACGCCACGCACGGCCCCATGGGCACCTTCACCCGGACTCGCACTCGTCCGATGGACGAGACCTCCGCCGAGTACTACCTGCCCCTCGAGGTGGCCGACCGTCCTGGCGTGTTACACGCCGTCACGGGCGTGTTCGCCAAGCACGACGTGAGCATCCGCACCGCCGAGCAGGAGGGCCGCGGCGACGAGGCCCAGCTCGTCTTCATCAGCCACGAGGCCCGGGAGGCCGACGTGCAGGCCACGCTGCGCGACCTGCGCGACCTCGAGGTGGTGAAGCGTGTGGGTGGCTTGCTGCGCGTCATCGGCACGTGAGGTACGTCTCGACCCGGGGCGGCGCGCCCGACCTCGGGTTCGCCGACACCCTGCTCGCCGGCCTCGCCGCCGACGGCGGTCTCTACGTGCCCGAGCTCTGGCCGGCGCTGCCGCCGGTGCACCGCCGGATGCCGTACGCCGAGGCGGCGGCCACCGTGGTGGCGCCCTTCGTCGAGGGCGAGATCGACGACGTCGTCCTGGCCGGCATGTGCGCCGACGCGTACGCGTCGTTCCGCCATCCCGCCGTCTGCCCGCTGGTGCAGATCGGGTCGGACGACTGGCTCCTCGAGCTGTTCCACGGGCCGACACTCGCCTTCAAGGACGTCGCGCTCCAGCTCGTCGGGCGCCTGTTCGACCACGTGCTCGGTCAGCGCGGCGAGCACGTCACCATCATCGGCGCCACGTCGGGCGACACCGGGTCGGCGGCCATCGACGCCGTGGCCGGCCGGTCGCACGTCGACATCGTGATCTTGTACCCCGAGGGGCGCGTCAGCGAGGTCCAGCGCCGCCAGATGACGACAGTCGACGCGCCCAACGTCCACACCGTGGCGATCGAGGGCACCTTCGACGACTGCCAGGACCTCGTGAAGGCCATGTTCGCCGACGAGGCCTTCCGGAGCGAACAGCGGCTGGCCGCCGTCAACTCGATCAACTGGGCCCGGATCATGGCCCAGGTGGTGTACTACGTCACCGCCACGTTGCACCTCGGAGGAACGGCCGACTTCGCCGTGCCCACCGGCAACTTCGGCAACGTGCTGTCCGGGTGGGTGGCCCGGCGTATGGGCGCGCCGGTGCGACGGCTGGTGATCGGCTCGAACCGGAACGACATCCTGGCCCGCTTCCTCCACTCCGGGATCATGGCGACCAGCGCCGTCGTGCCGACCCTCAGCCCGAGTATGGACATCCAGGTGAGCTCGAACTTCGAGCGGCTGCTGTTCGAGTTGAACCACCGCGACGGGGGGATGACGGCCGAGCAACTCCAGCACTTCCGGGCCACTGGATCGCTCGTGGTCGAGCCCGACCAGCTCGAGGCCGTGAGCGAGACGTTCGACGCGGCGCGAGTCGACGACGACGCCACCCTGCAGATCATCAGCGAGACCTACCGGCGCTCCGGGATCCTGGTCGATCCCCACACCGCCGTCGGGCTGGGCGCGGCGGCGGCGTGCCGGGCCGCAGACGGCGACGGCGTGCCGATGGTCACATTGGCGACGGCACACCCGGCCAAGTTCCCCGACGCCGTCGAGCAGGCCACCGGTGTGCGGCCGGTGCTGCCAGCCCATCTGGTCGACCTCTGGGAGCGGCCGGAGCGCACGACGACCCTTCCCAACGATCTCGCCAAGGTACAGACCTTCATCGCCCGTTAAGCCGTTCACGTTGCAAGGAGGCGGCGAGATGGCTAACGTTGTGCCTGCTCGGCATGCCCGAGCGGCCACTGGCGGAGGGCGACCCCGGAGGGAAAGGGGTCGTGCTGTCAGTTCCACCCGATCGGTTCAGGGGCTGTTTTCCGTGGGTCTCACTCGACGGTCCAGCACTGGACGCGACGGGTTCCCCCTGAATCCCGGACACCCACCCGAAAGAAGGTGCCCATGAGCGTGGAGTCCACCGAGGCTCTGGAACGCTCGGTTCTCGAGAGCAAGGACCGTGAGCAATTGCTGGCCATCGCCGGTGCGCTCGGCGTCAAGACCACCTCGCGAGCCAAGAAGGCCGACATCATCGCCAAGATCCTCGAGCAGACCAGCTCCGGCGGTGCCGCCGAGGCGCCGGCCGAGCCCAAGGGTCGCGCCCGCAACGGGAACACCAACGGCAACGGCCGTGGGGCTCGTGCCGCCGCGTCCACCGCGCCTGCGGAAACGCTGGAACCGGCGGACTCCGTCGCCGAGATCCCCGTCGTTCCCGAGCCGCCCACCCCGACGGCCGAGCCCGATACCGAGCCGCCGGCCGAGTGGGAGCTCGCCCTCGGCGATGTCGCCGTCGACCGTGCCGACGGATCGGCTCCGCCGGCCGAGAGCTCGCCGGCCGAGACGGCCCCGTCCGTCGTCACCGAGATGGTGCCCCGCCCCCAGGGCGGTCCCAGCGACGGTGACGGTGGAGGTCAAGGCAATCGGCGGCGCCGTCGGCGCAACCGCGACCGCAACCGGGGCGACGGGCCGCAGGGCGTCGACCGCTTCGAGGGCCAGGCGCAGGCGGCCCCAGAGGCCTTCCAGGGTGAGCCAGTCGCGGTCGCCGGCTACCTCGACCTGCGCGACGAGGGCTACGGCTTCCTTCGGGTGAACGGCTACCTGGCCAGCCGCGACGATGTGTATGTCTCGGTGAAGCAGACCCGCCAGTACGGACTGCGCAAAGGCGACCACGTCACCGGCCTCTCCCGTCCGGCGGGTCGCAACGAGAAGAACCCGGCCCTCCTGCGGATCGACACCGTCAACGGCGGCGACCCTGAACTGGCCCGGAATCGGCCCAAGTTCGAGGACCTGACGCCCCTGTTCCCCGACGAGAAGTTCCGCCTCGAGAGCGGCGCCGACCCCACCAACATGACAGCGCGCATCATCGACCTCGTAGCGCCTATCGGGAAGGGCCAGCGTGGCCTCATCGTCTCGCCTCCCAAGGCCGGCAAGACGTTCATCATGAAGACGATCGCCACCTCCATCGAGCGCGACAACCCCGAAGTGAAGCTGATCGTGCTGCTCGTCGACGAGCGCCCCGAAGAGGTCACCGACATGCGGCGCACAGTGAAGGGAGAGGTCATCGCCTCCACCTTCGACCGCCCGTCCGACGAGCACACCCACGTGGCCGAGCTCGCCATCGAGCGGGCCAAGCGCATGGTGGAGAACGGTGACGACGTCGTGGTGATCCTCGACGGCATCACCCGCCTCGCCCGCGCCTACAACCTGGCCGCTCCGGCCACCGGCCGCATCATGTCCGGCGGCATCGACGCCGGCGCCCTCTACCCGCCGAAGAAGTTCTTCGGTGCCGCCCGCAACATCGAGGAGGGGGGCTCGCTCACCATCCTCGCCACCGCCCTCGTCGAGACGAACTCCCGCATGGACGACGCCATCTTCGAGGAGTTCAAGGGCACCGGCAACATGGAGCTGCGCCTCGATCGCAAGCTGGCCGAGCGCCGGATCTACCCGGCCATCGACGTCGATGCGTCGTCGACCCGTCACGAGGAGCTGCTCTTCGACCGTAAGCAGCTCCAGATGGTGTGGAAGCTGCGGCGGGTCCTGTCGGGCCTGGCCGAGGGCGGATCGGCGGCGGCCGGCCTCGAGCTCCTGATCGACCGGCTGAAGACCTTCCGCACCAACGACGAGTTCCTGGGCGAGATCGCCAAGCAACCGTCGATGTGAGGCCGGTAAACTCATTCGTTCCCTCGATCTGGAGATCCCTGCCATGAAGGCCGACATCCATCCCGCCTACGCCGAGACCAAGGTCGTGTGCTCGTGCGGCAACACCTTCACCACCCGGTCCACCAAGACCGGCACCATCCATGTGGAGCTGTGCAACGAGTGCCACCCCTTCTTCACCGGCAAGCAGAAGCTGGTCGACAGCGGCGGTCGCGTGGAGCGCTTCCAGCGCCGGTACGGCCAGCGCAAGGGCGCGTCCGCCAAGAAGTAGTGGCGTCGGAGACGCAGCCGCGCCGCGCCGCGCTGCTGTCGATGAAGCTCGGAGCCCTCGTCCGCGACCATGCGGGCGAGGCTCCGGTGGTTTTGGGCCCCTTCGGCGGAGGTGCCGGCCTGGTCCGTGCCGGCGAGGCGTGGGTGCTGGCCGAGGACCGGCCGGCCCGGGCCCTCGGACCGGCCCTGGCCTGGGCCCGCCAGCACGGCGCCACCGCCCTCAGCGTGCTGGTCGACGACGAAGCGGCGGCCGGCATCCTGGCCCGGCGAGCGGCGTACTTCACCGAGCCGCCCCGGGTGTTCGTGGTCGACGGCCGCGCCCTCGTTCCGGCTGTCCCCATAC
>JBKOXV010000334.1:0-20150 GCA_046725105.1 bacterium
GTTCGGGATGATGCGCTGGCGGAGGGCGATGCTGGCCACGTTGCCGACCGCCACGGCCACGGCCTCGGCGGCCAAGGCCAGCGCCGCCACGAGGCCGGCCGTCGCCATCCCGCACACGGCATAGGCGCACGCCGCCAACAGGCCACTCGCGGGCAAGAGGATACGAGCGCCGAAGCGCTCGTCGAGCCGGCCGGCCACGGCACCCCCGACGACGTTGCCTATCGCCGCCACGCCGAGCAGGAGTCCGTAGCCGGCATCCGACAGGCCGAGCTCATTGAGTGCGAACAGCACCAGCGGGCCGAATACCATGGCCTGGCAGAAGGCCAAGGCGGTAATGAACATGGCCAGCAGGCGGAGCAGCGGCGATTGAACGAAGAAGGCGAAGCCCTCGGCGACGTCGGCGCGCAGGCGCGCCGCTGGCTCGGCGCGCGCGGCGCGTACCGCCGGGAGGCCGACGGCCAGCAGCACCGCCGTGACCGCGAAGCTCACACCGTCGAGCACGAAGGGCAGGGCCGCCGCCACGGTGAACAAGGCGCCGCCCAGGGCCGGGCCGATGAGCTCCTTGGTGGCCGTCTCGGTGGAGTACAGGACGCCGTTGGCGTGCGCCAGGTCGTCGGCGTCGACGATCTGGGGCAGCACGGCGTGCATGGTGCTCTCGACCACCGTCTCGCCCACGCCGATCAGGAACACCGTCACCAGCAGGGCGCCGTAGACGCCGTGGTCGGCAACGACGACGAGAGCGAAGGCGCCCAAAACCACCGTGCGCCCGATCTCGACGGTCACGGCCAGGCGTCGCCGATCGCCACGGTCGACGAGGGCGCCGGCCGGCAGCGCCACCAGCAGCCAGGGCAGCCGAGCGGCGACGGTGACGATGACGACGAGGGTCGGCTGGCTGGTCAGTTGGGCGGCCAGCAACGGGAAAGCCGCCAGCACCAGTCCGTCGCCGAGGCTCGAGACGCCGGTGGCCAGCTGGACGAGGCGGAAGGCACGACTGAAACGGGCCGTCCCGGCTCGTCGCCTCGGGGTCATCGGGACGTCCCGTTCGTCGTACGGCAATTGATCATCGGCGGATATAGGCAGCCGGGCGGCCCGGCGGCGAGCGCAATGCTGGCCGATCCGGACCGCCCGGTGGTGCCGGTCAGCCGTCGCACCACTTTGACGGGTCGGGCGGCGGTCGACTGTGCGTCAGGGAAGTGGGGTTCACCTCACCGGGGTGAACCTCACTTCCAGTTGCCTTTGCGGACCATCTCGACACCTCCTCTCGGGACTGGGGTTTGGGAACCACGCGAGAAGGACGGAGCCGGGAACCGAAGCGGCGCGCGCTGCCGGCGCGCGCCGCTTCATCAGCCCTTTCGGCATGGGACGTTCTGGCCCATGGCCCACGGTCCGCGCTCCTTCCGCCGCGTGCTGTGGCGGATGCTAGGCCAAACGGACTACGAATGGGAGTCCCGACCGAGGACTTGTTGTCCGAAGGGGCCGGGGTGACCGACCGGCCGCCGCCGACCGGCCTCATCTGGGCGTACATCGCCCTCCTCAGCCTCGTGGCCGCCGCCCTGTGGGCGGTCGCCGGTGACTTCGACCCCGTCGTGGCACCGCACGGCGTGCCTGTGTGGTTGCTGGTGATCGGCTTTGTCGCCACCGGCCTCCTCGTCGCCGACGTCCCGTTCGAGGACCAGGCCCACTCCCTCGATCTCGGTGTGGTGCCTCTCCTTGTCGGCCTGGTGTTCTGCCCGCCGCTGGCGCTGCTCGCCGCCCGGCAGGTGGCCCAAGTGCTCGTGCTGGTGTTCCACAGCCGCCAGCGACCCATCAAGTTGGCCTTCAACCTGGCGAATTCGGCGGTCGAGGTCGCCGTCGCCGTGCTCGTCTTCCACGCCGCCCTCGGGGGCGCCGAGGTGACCAGCTGGCGGGGCTGGCTGGCCTGTTACGCCGCCACGCTGGCCGCACTGCTGGCGTCGTCGATCGGCGTGGCCATCGTGATCTCCCTCTCGCTGCGCCGAGTCGAGCTTTCGGCCTCGCTCGTGCTCGTAGCCGAAGGCATGGCGCTCGTCACCACGGCGCTGGGAGTTCTTACCGTCGTCATCATCTGGAACGACTGGCGCGGCTTGTGGATGGTTGCCGTCGCCGTGGGTGCCGCCTATGCGGGCTTGCGGGAATTCGTGAAGCTCCGCAACCGCTATGCCAACCTGGAATTGCTCTACCGGTTCACGGCGTCGGTGTCCGGGGCCACGGAGACGGACGACGTGCTGCGAGTCACCCTCGAGCGATCGCGGGACCTCATGAGAGCGGAAGTCGCCGAACTGGTGGTGGCGCTCCCTGGCGGGGGCTGGATGACCAAGCGCCTCGTGGGCGAGCATCTCGTCACGGAGATCGAGCGCGACGATGACCCGGCGCGCCTCGAGGCCATTGTGCTCGGGTCGAGCGCGCCTCTCCTGACGCGGCGCAATCAGCGGGACGCTCCTCTACGGGACGCCTTGGCGGCGCGCGGGTGGCACGACGTCGTGGCATCGCCTTTGGCCCGCGACGACGGGTCGTCTGCGGTTCTGCTCGTCGCCAACCGTCGAGGCGAGCCGATCACGTTCGATACCGAGGACATGAAGGTCCTCGAGACCTTCGCCGGCCACACCGCCATCGCGCTGCGCGTCGGCGACCTCGTCGACCGCCTGCGGGCGGAGGCCGCCGACAAAGAGTTTTCGGCGTTGCACGACGCCCTGACGGGCCTGGCCAACCGCAAGCATCTCGTGAACCGGCTCGACGACCTGTTGCCCCTCGCCACGCCCGACCGCATGCTGGCCCTGTACTTCATGGACCTCGACCGGTTCAAGGAGGTCAACGACACCCTCGGCCATGCGACCGGTGACGCCCTGCTGATCGAGGTGTCGCGCCGCCTGCAGGACGTGGTGGCCGGGCGGGGCATGCTGGCCCGGCTCGGAGGCGACGAGTTCGCCCTGGTCGTCCCGAACCTGGAGTCCGTGGTCGACGCCATGGCTCTGGGCCGCACCATCGAGGCCGCCATCGACACGCCGTTCGTGATCGATCAGCTGTCGCTCGAGATCCGCATCAGCGTCGGCATCGGGCTGGCGCCGATCGAGTCGTCCGACCCCACGTCGCTGCTGCAGCACGCCGACATCGCCATGTACGCGGCCAAGAGCCGGCGGACTGGCGTCGAGCTGTACAACCGTTCGATCGACCACTCGAGCACCCGCCGGCTGCTCCTGGCCGGCGAGCTGCGCCAAGCCATCGAGCGGGAGGAGCTCCGGCTCGAGTTCCAACCCGAGGTCAGCCTCCGGCGGGGCTGCGTCGTCGGCTTCGAGGCCCTGGCCCGCTGGGAGCATCCGACGTTTGGCGCGGTGTCGCCCGACGAGTTCGTGCCGCTGGCCGAGCAGTCGGGTCTCATCCACGCGCTGACCCGCTGGGCCATCCGGGCCTCCCTCGAGGAGCTCCTCCGCTGGCGCCTCCACGATCCCGACCTCCGGGTTTCGGTGAACGTGTCGGCCCGGAACCTGATCGACGCCTCGCTCGTCACCGACGTGCGGCGCATCCTGCGCGAGGTCGGACTGCCCGGTGACGCGCTCACGCTGGAGATCACGGAGTCGACCGTGATGGACGAACCGCAGCGCACGGTGGCGGTGATAGATCGTCTCCGCGCCGTGGGCGTCCGGTTCGCCATCGACGACTTCGGCACCGGCTACTCGTCGCTCTCGTACCTCAAGCGACTCGATGTCGACGAGGTGAAGATCGACCGGTCCTTCGTGCGCGACATGGTCCACGACGCCGACCTGGCGTCCATCGTGCGATCGACCGTCGACCTCGGGCGCAACCTCGATCTGAACGTGGTGGCCGAGGGCGTCGAGGATGCCCTTACGGCCCGCATGCTGCTCGAGCTCGGGTGTGACGTCGTACAGGGCTTCTATCTGGCCCGGCCCATGCGCAGCTGCGACATCGACCGGCTCCTCCTGGAAGGGGTGAGCACGCTGGCGTCGTGCATCCCGGGCGGCCAGCTGGTCCCCTGCGCCACCCGCCGTACCGGCACCCACGGCTGACCGGCGCTCGCCGTAACCTGGAGGGATGCCCGCGTACCTCGACCACGCCGCCTCGACGCCCATGCGCCCCGAGGCCGTCGAGGCGATGCTGCCGTTCTTCCAGAGCCGTTTCGCGAACCCGTCGGGTGCGCACGCGGCGGCGCGCGACGCCCGCCGCGCCGTCGACGACGCTCGCGACGTGGTCGCCGAGTGCCTCGGCGCCCAGCCGGGCGAGGTGGTCTTCACGGGCGGAGGCACCGAGTCGGACAACCACGCCGTGCTGGGCGCCGTGCGCCTCCACGGCGGCCGGGCCGTGGCGAGCGCCGTCGAACACCACGCCGTGCTCCATCCGGTCGAGCACGTCCGCGGTCAGCTGGTGCCGGTCGACGCCGAGGGTCGCATCGAGCTCGGCGCCCTCGAGGATGCCCTCGATGCCGACGTCACGCTGGTGTCGGTGATGCTGGCCAACAACGAAGTCGGGACGGTGCAGCCGTTCGACGCGGTGGTCGACATCGTCCGGGCGCAGGCGCCGCACGCCATCCTCCACACCGACGCCGTCCAGGGGTTCCCGTGGCTCGACGTGGTGACGGCGACCGGGGGGGCCGACTGCATCAGCGTGAGCGCCCACAAGTTCGGCGGACCGAAGGGCGTCGGCGCGCTGGTGGTGCGCACCGGTACGACGCTCGAACCGCTGCTGCTCGGAGGCGGTCAGGAGCGCGAGCGCCGCAGTGGGACGCACAACGTGGCCGGCATCGTGGCCATGGCGGCGGCGATGCGGGCCACCGTGGACGAGCGGGCGGCGACGGTGGCGCGCGTCGGCACGCTTCGAGACCGGCTGGTCGACGGCCTGGTCGCGTCCGTACCCGACATCCACGAGACCGTCCCCCGGTCCGCCAAGGTGGCCGGCTCGGCCCACGTGTGCATCGACGGCGTGGAGAGCGAGGCCCTCTTGTTCCTGCTGGAACGCGGGGGCGTGTACGCATCGGTGGCCTCGTCCTGCGCCAGCGGCGCCATGGAGCCGTCGCACGTGTTGGCGGCGATGGGCGTCGCCAAGGAGCGCGCCGCCGGAGCGTTGCGGCTCTCACTCGGGTATGCCAGCATCGACGCTGACGTCGACCTCGCCCTCGACGTGATCGCCGACGCCGTGGGCCGGCTCCGACGATGACCTCGGTCCTCGTCGCCATGAGCGGCGGCGTCGACTCGTCGGTGGCCGCCGCCCTGCTGCTCGACTCCGGTCACGAGGTGGTCGGCGTCACGATGCGGCTGTGGGGCGGCGAGAGCGATACCGGCTGCTGCTCCGTCGCCGACGTCGACGACGCCCGTCGAGTCGCCCAGCAACTCGGCATCGATCACCTCGTCTTCAACTTCGGCGACGACTTCGCCACTCACGTGGTCGAGCCCTACATCGCCGCCCACGTCGCCGGGCGCACGCCCAATCCCTGCATCGAGTGCAACCGCCACCTCAAGTTCGACCGGCTGCTGCGGCGCGCCGACCTCCTCGGCTTCGACGCCGTCGCCACCGGTCATCACGCCCGAATCGTCGAGGGCCGCCTGGCGCGCGGCGCCGATCGGGCCAAGGACCAGAGCTACGTCCTCCACATGCTCGGCCGCGACGACCTGGCGCGGGTCCGCTTTCCCGTCGGCGACCTCACGAAGCACGAGGTGCGGCGGCAAGCCGCCGCTCTCGGTCTGCGCACGGCGGGCAAGCCGGACAGCCAGGACGTGTGCTTCATCACCACCAGCGGCGGCCGTGCCGAGTTCCTGGGCCGGCGGGTGCCGTTCACGGCGGCGGCGGTGATCGACACAGGTGGGGCTCCGGTGGGGCGCGTCGAGGCGCTCGAACTGGTCACCGTCGGCCAGCGCCGCGGCGTGACCGGCGGCGGCGGCGAGCGCCGGTACGTCACCGCGGTCGATCGGGCCGGCGCCACGATCACGGTCGGCCCCCTGGCGGCGCTGTTGACCGACACGCTCACCGTCGACGGGCTGCGCGGGGTGGACGGGCCGGTCACCGGCGAGGTCTTGGTGCAGACCAGCGCCCACGGCCGACCCCAGCCCGCCGTCGTCGACGGCGATGTCCTGGTCTGGCGCCAGCCGCAGCGGCGGGTGGCGCCGGGCCAGAGCGTCGTCTGCTACGACCGGTCGGACACGTTCGTCGTGGCGGGCGGCACGGCGGCGTAGCCCCGGCGCTCGGCTTCGGCCAGAAGCCGGCCGGGCCGGCTCGGGCTCACGAGGACAGCCTCGACCGTCACGGTGTGGCCCGACCGCTCGGAGAACGTGCCCGCCATCCTCACGTCGGCCGGCCCGGTGAGGATCACTTCGACGGCCGGTCCGAGCGCCTTGGCCGTGAGATCGGTTGCTGCTGTGGTTGCGGGGGCGAGGCGCAGGGCGGCCACGGTGGCGCGGCGGAACATGGACGTGTCGGACAGCACGAGCGGATCGCGCACCACCACGCCGGCAGGCACGAACACCAGCCACCGCATCGACAGTCGATGGAAGCGCCGCGCCACCACGTCGGCCAGCGGCACGCCGAGCGCCACGACCAACCCGCCGGCCACCCAGGCTTGCGCCGCCAGCAACATCGGACCGGCGGCGGCGCCGGCCATCACCAGCCACGCCAGCTCGAGCGGTCCCGCTACGAGGGGGCCCGGCGGGCGGAGCAGGAAGCGGGCTTCGTCGCCATAGGCCGACGCCTGCACGAAGGCGTGGCCGACCTCGGCGGCGAAGGCGACGATCACGGCGAGCACGCCGACGGCTACGGCCACCGTCGCGGCCACGGGCCCGGCCCCCGCCACGGCCGTGACGAGCCCGACCACCGGCGCTCCGGGTGCCAGCACCCGCACCACGGTCAGGCTGAGCGGCGACGGCACCAGCGCGGCGACGAGGCCCGCCGCCCACGCCGTCCACAGGCCGGCGGCGGCCACGATCTGCACGGCGCCGCTGCGGCCGTCGAGGGCGGTGCTGATCGCCGGGATCGCCGCCAGGAGCGCCAACCACGCACCCCGCAGGAGCCAGACTGGAACGGACGGGGCGCGCATGGAGCGCTCCAGATTTGCCTACCGGGCCGGCCCAGGCCAACGTAGAGGGTTCTCATTGCACGGGAGCGAGCATGACGGTTCATCTGACGGCGGGGGCGGCGACCGGGATCGGCAGTCTCCCGCACACCGATCCTCGAGCCGCCGCTGAGTTCGTGCTGGAGCGGCTCCCGGACCTGCCCGCCATCCCGTCGCTGCCCCGCCGGACGCCCGCCGAGTCGATGCTCGGCCAGGTCGCCGCAGGCGTGCCGGGCGTGGCCGTCACCGACAACGGCGGCCTCGTGGTCGACCGGCCCCGGCTCGATCCCGAGGCCGAGATCGTCACCGACCTCGACCACGACGCCTTCGGCGGGTTCCGCGCCTTCCTCACCGTCGCCGCCTCTGTCGGTTGGCGCCGGCCGGTCAAGTGGCAGTTCACCGGTCCCGTCACGCTGGGGGTGGCGCTCGTGCACGCCGGCGCGCCGGCCCGCCTGGCGTTCACCTTGGCCCGGCGGGCGGTCGAGACCCACCTTCGTGCCCTGAACCACGCGGTGGCGTCGGCGCTGCCCGGATGTCGGCAGGTCGTGGTGCTGGACGAGCCGGCCATGGTCGGGCTGATGCAGCCCGGTTTCCCGATCGACCCCGACGGCGCCATCGACCTGGTGTCGGGCGCCCTCGCGGCCATCGATACCGACGCCGACGCCCTCGGCGGCGTCCACTGCTGCGGCCCCAGCGACTGGCCGGCGATCCTGGCCACCGGTCCGCGGATCCTGTCGCTCCCGGTCCACGCCGAGCTGACGTCGGTCGCCGGCTACCTCGCCGAGTTCCTCGACGGAGGCGGCTGGATCGCCTGGGGAGTCGTGCCCACCGACGGGCCGGTGGCGCCCACGGTGGAGCGCTACTGGCGCGACCTGGCCGAGCTCTGGTGCTCGCTGGTGCAGGCCGGCTGCGACCCGGGCCGGCTCCGGCGCCAGGCCGTCGTCACACCCGCCTGCGGGCTCGGCCTGCACGACGAGGCCGCCACCGCCCACGTGTTCGAGCTCGTCGACGCCGTCGCCGAGCGTGTCCACGGCCAGGCCGTCGCCACCCGCCTCTCCATCGGCGCCTGACCGCGGCGATCCCCTCCCTTCGCGCGGGGCCCGGCGCCCTGACGGCGACATGCTTCGCCCGTGGCACGCCGTCCTGACGGCGACATTCTTCGCCCGTGGCGCCCGTTGGGGCGGAATCCGCACCATCCAGCGACACAAGCGACGATCGCCGAGCGGGCCCGGCCGGATCTGTCACACCCGCTCGCTACGGTTTGGCGCGATGGCCGTTGCCCCCTCACCCGACGACTACGTGGCCCGGATCGACTGGTTGCGCGCCCAGATTCGTGAGCACAACCACCGCTACTTCGACCTCGACGAGCCGGTCGTCTCCGACGCCGACTACGACGCGCTGGTCCGGGAACTGCGGGCGCTCGAGGAGCAGCACCCCGACCTCGTCACCCCCGACTCACCCACCCAGCAGGTGGGCGGCCGTGTCTCGGCCACCTTCGCCGAGGTCGTGCACCGGGTGCCGATGCAGAGTCTCGACAACGCCTTCACCGACGCGGAACTCGTGGCATGGGGCGCCCGAGTCCAGCGCGGCCTCGGCGACGCCACGCCGGCCTACGTGTGCGAGCTCAAGATCGACGGCCTGGCCATGTCCCTGCGCTACGAGGGCGGTCGCCTCGTCCAGGCCGCCACCCGGGGCGACGGGCGGGTCGGGGAGGACGTCACCGCCAACATCCGCACCATCGTCGTCGTCCCCAAGCGCCTCAAGGGCACCGCCCCCGACGTTCTCGAAGTGCGCGGCGAGGTGTACATGCCGCTGGCGGCCTTCCAGGACCTCAACCAGCGCCAGGAGGAAGCCGGCCTGCGGATGTTCGCCAACCCTCGCAACTCGGCCGCCGGCAGCCTGCGCCAGAAGGACCCTTCCATCACCGCCCGCCGGGAGTTGTCGATGTGGTGCTACCAGCTCGGTGAGGTAGTCGGCGGGCCCACCTTCACCAGCCACCACGAGACGCTCGAGTTCTTGAGGGACGCCGGCTTCCCGGTCAACCCCGAGATCCGCCAGGTCGAAGGACTCGACGCCGTGCACGCCTACTGTCGCACCGCCGAGACTCACCGCCACGACCTCGCCTACGAGATCGACGGCGTCGTCGTGAAGATCGACTCACTCGCCCAGCGGGAAGCGCTCGGCTCTACGTCGAAGGCGCCGCGCTGGGCCATCGCCTACAAGTTCCCGCCCGAGGAACGCAACACGCTGCTCGAGGACATCATGGTGTCGATCGGCCGCACCGGCCGGGCCACGCCCTTCGCCAAGCTCACGCCGGTGTTCGTCGGCGGCTCCACCGTGGGCGTGGCCACCCTCCACAACGAGGACCAGGTCGCCGCCAAGGACGTGCGCCCCGGCGACACCGTCATCGTGCGCAAGGCCGGCGACGTCATTCCGGAGGTCGTCGGACCGGTGCTCGCCCTTCGGCCCGAGGGCCTGGCCCCGTGGACGTTCCCCACCACGTGTCCGTGCCCGCTGAAGTCGACGCTCGTCCGCAACCCCGGCGAGGCCGAGCACCGCTGCGTCGAGCCGGAGTGCCCGTTCCAGCGCGACCAGCGCATCATCCACTTCGCCTCCCGCGGCGCCATGGACATCGAGGGTTTCGGCGAGCGCACCGTCTTGCTGCTGTCCGACGCCGGGCTCCTGCGCGACGCCGCCGACGTCTACTCGCTGCGGGCCGAGGACCTCCTGAAGTTCGAGGGCTTCGGCGAGGTGAGCGTGGGCAAGCTGCTGTCGGCGGTCGAGGCGTCGAAGCATCGGCCGCTGCCCCGGCTCCTCGTGGCGCTCGGCATCAAGCACCTCGGCCCGGCCGCCGCCGATGCCCTCGCCACCGGCTTCGGCACCCTCGACGCCATCATGAACGCCTCCGAGGCCGACTTCGCCACCACGGCCGGCGTCGGGTCGGTGATCGCCGCATCGGCGGTCCGGTGGTTCGCCGATCCCCGCCACCGTGACATGGTCGAGCGGCTCCGTGCCGCCGGGGTCGAGTTCGGCAACGTGGAGGTGAGCCGCCTGCCCCAGGTGCTGGCGGGGCAGGCCGTCGTCGTCACCGGCACCCTCGAGGGTTGGAGCCGCGAGGAGGCGGAGGCCGCCATCAAGGGCCGAGGGGGCAAGAGTCCCGGCAGCGTGTCGAAGAAGACGTTCGCCGTCGTGGCCGGCTCCGAGCCGGGCGCGGCCAAGATCGGCAAGGCCGAGGAGTTCGGCGTGCCCATCCTCGACGAGGCCGGGTTCGCCGCCCTCCTGGAGACCGGGGAGGTGCCGCACTGACCCGGGTTCGGTCTCTCGTCACGCGTCCGAGCGAATTCCGCTCGCATCGGTGACGAGAAGGGCCCGACTACGAAACCTTGAACGTCCAGTCGAACTGACGAGCCTGATCGCGCGTCTCGTCCATCTTCCAGTAGACGACCGTGATGTGGTGCTCCCCGGGCGCGAACTCGGGCAGCACGGCGCCCTCGCGGGGCAGGTACAGCACGGTGTTGAGGGCGGGGTCGAACTGGGCGCCGGTGATCGGGCCGGCGCTGGAGGCGGCGCCGGCCGGCTGCATGTCGTCGGTGGGCAGCTCGTTGCCGTCGATGATCAACACGCCGCGGTAGCCGGGGGCGAGGTCGGCGCCGACCTGGGACTGGCGCAGCACCAGCGCGCCCGGCGAGGGCACGACGCGTTCGACGGCGGGGTCGTTGATCTCGACGGCCTCGTTCCCGGTCTCGGCCGAGGCGAAGCCGTAGATGATGAGCGCCAGGGCGCCGGCGATCAGCAGGCTCGCACCGAGACGGCGCAGATCGAGGGGACGGCGGGCCACGGCTCCCATTGAACCGCATGGGTGCCACAGTCGGACGGGCGCCCAGCGATAGCGTCGACACGATGGTGTCGTTCGGAGACGACCAGATCGGACGGGTCCTCGGAGGGCGCTACCGCCTCCTGGCGCCGGTGGGAACGGGCGCATCGGCGACCGTCTACGTGGCCGACGACGTCCAGTTGCAGCGGCGCGTCGCCGTCAAGGTCCTGCACCGGTCGTTGGCCGACGACCCAGCCTTCCTGAAGCGCTTCCGCGCCGAGGCCCAGGCCGCCGCCGCGCTCGGCCACCCCAACGTGATGGCCGTGTACGACTGGGGGCAGGACGGCGACGAGCCCCACGTCACGCCGTACCTGGTGCTCGAGTTCCTCGGGGGCGGCAGCCTGCGGTCGATGCTCGATCGGGGCCGGCAGCTCTCCCCGTCCCAGGCGCTGCTCGTCGGGCTCGAAGCGGCGCGCGGCCTCGACTATGCCCACCGGCGCGGCTTCGTCCACCGTGACATCAAGCCGGCCAACCTCCTGTTCGGCGAGGACCGCCGTTTGCGCATCGCCGACTTCGGTCTGGCCCGCGCCATCGCCGAGGCGGCGTGGACCGAGCCCGACGGCGTCGTGCTGGGAACGGCCCGGTACGCGTCGCCCGAGCAGGCGCGGGGCAACACCGTCGACGGCAAGACCGACGTCTACTCGCTCGCCCTCACCCTGGTGGAGGCAGTGACGGCCCAGGTGCCCTTCGCCGCCGACACGACGGTGGCGACGCTGATGAACCGGCTCGACAAGCTGCTGCCGGTGTCGGCCGAGCTCGGGGCCCTGGCCCCCGTGCTCGAACGGGCCGGCCGCCCCGACCCGGCCGAGCGCTACGACGCCGGCGAGCTGGCGCGGGCCCTCGTCCACGCGGCCGAGCGTCTGCCGCGACCGGCACCCCTGCCGCTGGTGCCCACCCTGCCCCTCGCCGGCGGCGACGAGACGGTGCTCGTCGGGGTGCCGGGAGGGCGCCAGGCCTACGACGCCGAAGGGGGCGCCACCGACCTCACCACCGTCGGCGGCCGGGCCTCACCCCGAGCGCCGGTGCCGGTGATGGTGGCCGGCAGCCCGGTCGGCCAGCCGGTGGCTGGCGGTCCACGGGTGGCGGGCTCGGGGGCGCCCCGGGGCTCCACCGCTGCCACTGATCCCACCGTCGCCCTCGCGTCGGCCCCGCCCGCCGCCGACGCCACGACGCCGACGCGGCTGCCGCCGTCGGGTCCGCCCGTCGTCACGCCCCCACCGGCGATCTACGACGCCGACAAGGATCGCCCCAGACGCAAGTTGGGTTGGTTCATCGCCGCCGTCGGTGCCCTCGTGGTGGCCCTGCTAGTGGCGGCCGGGGTGCTGTTCTTCGTCAACCGCACGCAGAGCCACGCCGTTGCGAGCCTCGTCGGCATGCCGAGGGCCGAGGCGCTGAACGCCGTCTCGGAATTCGACTGGAAGGTCGACATCCAGCGCCAGCGCAGCGACGCCCAACCGTACGACTACGTCTTCGACCAGACGCCGAAGGACGGCAAGCTCAACGAGGGCAAGCCTTCCACGCTGTTCGTCTCGGACGGGCCCCTGTTGCACGCGTTGCCCGACATCACCAACCAACCGCAGGACGCCGTCACCGCCACGTTGGCCGCGGCGGGGCTCACGTTGAACGTCACGAGCCAGCAGTTCGACGAGAACGTGCCGGCCGGCGCCGTGCTGTCGTGGTCGGTGGGCAATCCGCCCGTCCCCAACCCGGTCGGCCAGGAGGTCCCGACGGGCACCGCTGTCGACGCCATCGTGTCGGGGGGACCGGCGCCCCGAACGATCCCCGATCTCGTGAACCACTCCTTCGACGAGGCGAACGCCACGCTGTCAGGGGCCCAACTGGCGGTGCAGCAGCTCGAGTCTCAGTACAACAACTCGATCCCGAGCGGCAACGTGATCAGCCTCAACCCGCCACCCGGCACGCAGGTGCCGCGCGGTTCGACCGTACAGATCGTCGTCTCGAAGGGTCCCGACACGGTGCCCGTTCCCAGTCTCGTCGGCCAGACCCTCGACCAGGCCAAGGCCAGCTTGGCAGCAGTGGGCCTCACGGTGGGCGGGGTGGCGGGCCCGTTGGACAAGGTGGTAGCGGCGTCCAGCCCGCCGCCGGGAACGCCCGCCCCGCTCGGCACCGCCGTCAGCCTGCTATTCGGGTAGCACCCCACCACTTGGGTCGGCGTCGGCGCCCACCGGTAGCCTCCAGGCCCGTCAGTCGCCAGGGGAGGTTCACATGGGAGCACTGGACGGCAGGGTCGCCATCATCACGGGTGCGGGGCGCGGCATCGGCCGTGAGCACGCCCTCCTCTTCGCCGCCGAGGGAGCCAAGGTCGTGGTGAACGACCTGGGCGGCGCCGCCGACGGCACGGGTGGCGACCTCTCGCCGGCCGAGGAGGTCGTCGGCGAGATCAAGGCGATGGGCGGCGCGGCCATCGCCAACGGCGACAACGTGGCCGACTGGGAAGGCGGGCAGCGCCTGGTGAACGCGGCCGTGGAGGCCTTCGGCGATCTCGACATCCTCGTGAACAACGCCGGCATCCTGCGCGACCGTGTGCTCGTCAACATGACCGAGCAGGAGTGGGACGCCGTGGTCGCTGTCCATCTGAAGGGTCACTTCGTGCCGAGCCGGTGGGCGGCCGCCTACTGGCGGGAGCAGCACAAGGCCGGCATCGAGAAGCCGCGCAACATGGTGCACACCTCGTCGACGTCGGGCCTGTTCTCCAACCCGGGACAGACGAACTACGGGGCCGCCAAGTCCGGTATCGCCACCTTCAGTCAGATCGCCGCCAAAGAGCTGTCTCGCTACGGCGTCAAGTCGAACTGCATCGCACCGGCGGCCCGGACGCGGCTCACGGAATCGACGCCGGGCCTGGGCGACATCGTGAAGCCGCCCGACGATGCCGGCACCTTCGACGTGTGGGATCCCGCCAACATCTCGCCGGTGGTCGCGTACCTCGCCATGGCCGACTGCCCGTTCACGGGCGAGACGGTCTTCGTGCAGGGGGGCTCGGTGAAGCGGGTGCAGTCGTGGGCCTTCGGCGCCGGCGTCGACCGCGACGATCGGTGGTCGGTGGCCGATCTCGCCGCCGCCATGAAGGACCTCGTCTAGACGCGTTCAGCCCACTGTCGCCATCTTCGTGGCGGCCGTGGTGAGCAGGCCATCGGCATCGACGGCCTGGGCGTCGGGTTGGGCCACGAACAGCAGCAGCCCGACCGCGCCGCCGGTCCGTACGACGTCGAAGCGCACCGGCACCTCGATGGCCGGGCCTGACGCCGCGTCCTTCACGGCGATGAACCCTTCGAAGCCGGCGGCGGCGTCTCCAGCTTGCCGTGGGGCCGGGTTGATCTCGACCCGGTCGAGCGTGGCTCCCTGCGGCAGCTGGTCCGGGCCGGTGAAGACCTT
The DNA here is from genome assembly GCA_046725105.1 of bacterium. Taxonomy (GTDB): domain Bacteria; phylum Actinomycetota; class Acidimicrobiia; order Acidimicrobiales; family Ilumatobacteraceae; genus DASXAI01. The sequence continues at coordinate 14,340 of JBKOXV010000334.1, forward strand.
CGTGAACAGCGCCGTGAGGCATTGGGCGGTCGACGGGGCGGCGGCGAGGTCGTAGGCCCGGCGGGCGTCGGCTTCGGCCGCCACGACGAGGCTCTCGGTCACCGACGTGCCCTCGTCGGGTGAGGTCAGGTCGACCGATGCGTTGTCCTCGAACCCGGGCTGTCCGTCGAGGGCGTCAAGGGCGGCGCATTCAGGGACGTCGAACTCGGTGGACGAGGCGTCGTCGCCCACGGACGGCGTGCCCGCCTTCCATCCCGGGGGCAGATCCGCTGCCGTGAGTAGGCCGTCGACGGCCCGCGAGTCGGACGCCGGCGACGTGGACGTCGCGCTGGTGGTGACGCCGGCCGGCGCCGATGTCGGCTCGACGACCGGGGCCGAGTTGTCGCCGCTGCAGGCCGTGAGCAGCACACCGAGCCCGGCCATCAAGAGCACCGTCCGACGCATGGCCGCCCACCGTAGAGGACGGTTGACGGCGGGCCCTGGACCGGTCATACTCCGAAACAGACTGTCTACGGAGGTGCTCGATGGCCAACCGCTACCTGTGCGGCAACTTCGCCCCAGTCACGGCGGAGGTCACCGTCACGGATCTTCCTGTGATCGGGCCGATCCCGGCCAGCCTCAACGGCCGGTACCTCCGCAACGGTCCCAACCCGGTCACGCCGCCCGACCCGGACACCTACCACTGGTTCATCGGCGACGGCATGGTGCACGGCATCCGCCTCCGCGACGGGAACGCACAGTGGTACCGCAACCGGTGGGTCCGGAGCCGTTCCGTCGCCGAGGCCCTCGGCGAGACGTGGGCGGGCGGGCCGGTGCACGGCGACATGGACACCGCGCCGAACACCAACGTGATCGGCCACGCCGGGCGCACGTTGGCGCTCGTGGAGAGCGGACCGGTGCCCTACGAGCTCACCTACGACCTCGACACCGTCGGCCCGACGGACCTCGGGGGCACCCTGCCGGCGGGCTACACCGCACACCCGAAGCGCGACCCCGTCACCGGCGAACTGCACGCCATGGCCTATTGGTGGGGTTGGGGCAATCAGGTCCAGTACATCGTGATCGGCCCCGACGGCCGGGTGACGCGCACCGTCGACATCCCGACCAAGGGACCGACGATGATGCACGACTTCTCGCTGACCGAGCACCACGTCGTCGTTTACGACCAGCCGGTGATCTTCGACCTCGACGACGCCATGAAGGGCGTGCCGTTCCCGTACCACTGGGACGACGACTACGGCAGCCGGCTCGGGGTGATGCCGCGCTCGGGGACGGCCGACGACATCCGGTGGTTCGACGTCGAGCCCTGTTACGTCTTCCACCCGATGAACGCCTACGACGACGGCGACCACGTCGTGCTCGATGTGGTGCGCCATCCCCGGATGTTCGACCGAGTGCGCAACGGGCCCGACGAGGGCACGCCCACGCTCGAGCGGTGGACGATCGACCGCGCCGGTGGGAAGGTCCTCGAGGAGCGCATCGACGACCGCGCTCAGGAGTTCCCGCGCGTCGACGAGCGGCTGGTGTCACGACGCCACCGCTACGGGTACGCCGCGAGCGCCGACGACACGATGCTCACCGGCTCGCCCGGGCGCTCGGGTCTCGTGAAGCACGACCTCGAGACTCGTACGAGCGAGGTGCACGACTTCGCGGACGGCGCCGGAGCGGGCGAAGGCGTGTTCGTGCCGGCCTCACCCGACGCCGCCGAGGACGACGGCTACGTGCTCGCCATCGTGTACGACCGCGAGCGCGACGGCAGCGACCTGGTGATCCTCGCCGCCCAGGACTTCACCGGGGCGCCGGTGGCCCGCGTCCAGCTGCCGCAGCGGGTGCCGTTCGGCTTCCACGGCAACTGGGTCCCGGACGCCTGAGGGCGCGCCGCTTGGAAGTTGGACGAGAGAGTGCCCGATGGGGCACCCAGGCGTCCAACTTCCCGTGTGCGGCGGCCGGCTCGACCGTCAGCCGGCGGCGCAGCGGCGGCCGTTGAGCGAGCGGCGGCCCCGCCCGCGGGCGTCCCGCAGGACGTCGATGAACGGCCCGAGCTGCTTGGTGAGGTCGAAACGCTCCTCGACGAGGGCTCGGCCCGCCTCTCCCATGCGCCGGGCCAGCGCGGCGTCGCCGACCAGCCTGGCGAGGGCGTCGGCGAGATCGGCGTCGTCGTCGGGGTCGGCCACGAAACCGGTCAGCCCGTGGACGACTTGCTCGGGCATCCCGCCGGCGCGGCACACCACGACCGGAAGGGCGCGCGCCATCGCCTCGAAGACGGCGTGCGGGAAGGCGTCCATCGTCGACGGGAAGGCGAACACGCTGGCGTTGTCGAGGATGGCCTCGATGCGACTGTCGCCGACGTTGACATCGCTGATGACCCGCAGCCCGTTCTCGGTCGGCACGCGCTCCTTGGTGACGAGCACGAGGTCGCTGCGATCACGGAGACGAGCCCGCCAGACGTCGAGCAACCGACGACCACCCTTGCGCTCGAGGGTGGTACCGACGAACACGATGGTGGGCCGGCGGGGCGGACGCGACCGAGGACGCGGTCCAGGCACGATCCCGAAGGCGTAGGCGCGCACCTTGGCAGGATCGATGCCGTAGTCGTCACGGACGCTGGCGGCGGCCCACTCCGACTTCGTGAGCACGGCGTCGGCGCGCTCGTACACGCGCCGCTCGACGGCGGCGACGGGACGGGTCACGAGGCGGGTGAACGGCGTGGGATAGCGATACGGCAGCCGCCGACTGTTCTGGGCATTGGTCATGTCGAGTGACACGACGCTCGGCGCCTTCTCGAGGAGATCGAGGCACAACAGCGCGCTGTTGGCCGTGTACCAGTGCACGACGTCGGCGTTCTCGACGTGTGGTTGCACCAACCGCCGGGCGACGGCGGCCGCCGCGAACTGCGCCCGCGCCGGTTGTAGATCGAGGTCGAGGCGGCCCAGTCCCGGGATCGCGGCGCCGACGATCCGGCGCGCGAGCCGCGGCGGCGGCACGTGGATGAACCGAGCTTCTATCTCCGGATGGGCGTGCAACGCCCGTTCGATGTGGCGGTGGAAGGTGCGATGACCGCCGATGTTCTCGCTCACGAAGAGGACCCGCACAGCCTGATGGTAGAGACCACCGGAGCCCAGCGGCGGTACGCCGCACGGGCCCCGGGTCCATCTGGGTGCCGGTGGCGCCCCACCGATACCCTCGACCGGTGCCGAGCACGCCGGGTGAACCAGTCCAGCGGGACGGCCATTCGCCCAGCTGGGCGCTGCCCGAGGTGCCTGTGGACAGTGCCGGCGTCGACGAGGTCGCCGTCGTCCCGTGGCCTCTCCTGCTGCGGATCCGGCGCCAGCTGGGCGGCCTGGCGAAGGGCTCGGAGGCCTCCAGCCGGTGGACGGTGCTCATCGTCGCTCTGGCCGGCCTGTTCACGGTCAGCATCACGATCACCCTCCTGGCAGTGTCGCTCGTCGACATCGCCGAGGACGTCGGCTCCGACGCCACGACCCTCTCGTGGGTGATCACGGGACCGATGCTGGCGTTCGGTGTCGTGGGACCGGCCTTCGGCAAGGCCGGCGACATCTGGGGCTACAAGAAGATCTTCCTTCTCGGGCTCCTCGGCGCCGCCGTCTTCGCGGTGGCGACGGCCTTTGCGTGGAGTGCCGTCTCGCTGATCGTCTTCCGCACGCTCTCGGCGTCGTTCGGTGCCGCCACGGGGCCGCCGGCGATGGCGATCATCAACCGGTTGTTCGAGGCCGAGGAGCGGGTCAAGGCGCTCGGCTACTTCAGCTTCGTCCAGGCCGGTGCGCCGGTGCTGGGTGTGGTGGCCGGCGGGCCCCTCGTGGAGGCCGTCGGGTGGCGCGTCATCTTCCTCGTCCAGGCGCCGTTGTGTCTCGTGGCGTTCCTGGCTGCGCTCGTGCGGATGCCGGAGACCGAACGGAGCGGGCGCACCTCCTTCGACGTCACCGGGACGGTGCTGCTCGGCGTCGGCATCACCGCCCTGCTGCTCGCTGTGAACCGTGGTTCGCAGTGGGGCTGGACCAGCCAGGGTGTGATCGGCGGCGTTCTCGTGTTCCTGACGTGCGTGCCCTCGTTCCTCGCCGTCGAGCGGCGCGCCGCCGAGCCGCTCATCCCACCGTCGTGGTTGCGCAAGCGCAACATCACGGCCCCGGTGGCAAGCCAGTTCTTCGCCAACTTCGCCTATATGGGCGGCTTCATCGTCACGCCGGTGCTTTTGGAGAGCGGGCTCGGGTACACGACAGCCTTCGTCGGGTTGCTCATCATCAGCCGACCCCTCGCATTCTCGATCACGGCGCCGGCGGCCGGCTACATCACCGTGCGGGTGCGCGAGCGGGTGGCGGGCGTGGCCGGCAGCGTCATCCTCGTGGCGTCGATGATCCTGCTCGGCATGATCGACGTCGACGCGACGCCCGCCTTCATCGTACTGGCGCTGGCCCTGTCAGGCATCGGGCTCGGCGTGTCGTCGCCGGCCATGACGGCCACCATTGCCAACGCCGTGAGTGACCAGGACCTGGGCGTCGCGGCCGCTGTCCAGCAGCTGTCGACCCAGGTGGGGGCGGTCGTCGGCATCCAGGTGATGCAGACCGTGCAGAGCTCGACCGAGTCGGGTGACGGCCTGGTCGGCAGCTTCGCCAACTCGTACCACGTCGGCGCGGTGGCCGCCGGGGTCGCCGTGGTGGCGGCCTTCTGGGTCCGCCCGACGGCGCTGGCGGCGACGACGTACGGGCGGCGCGACGCCCTCGCCGGGGCGTCGACCCGCTAGCACCCGCTCACCACTCCGAGGAAGTCAGGCGAGATTCGACTATCTCGAACCAACGATGACTGCCTCGGATGTGGGCAGCCTCGCAGGACGGGTATGTCCAGGCGGGCGCCGGACGGCTACTCGGTGATGGCCTTGATCTCGTCGGCCACCTTCCTGGCGGTGTCGTCGGGTGCCGTGGCCTGCATCTGCATGAGCTTCATCATGTCGCCCTGCACCTTGATCCGTCCCGACATGAAGGCCTGCATGCCGGCCTGCGGATCCTGGTCGACAAAGATCTTGCGCGCCGTCTCGTAGTCGGTGGTGACCGTGACGTCGGCGTCGTCGAGCCGGCCCCTCTCGAGGCGGACCTCGCCGCTCGTCGTGTCCATCCACAGTTCGATGTCGCCGTCGCCGAAGGGCGTGTCGGTGATGATCTGGTTCATCTTCACCTTGTGCCCGATCGGCGCGCCCTGGCCAGCGTACTTCTCCCGGATGGCCCTGGCCTCGGCCAGCCATTCGTCGGAGAGGAAGGGATGCGGCATGGGCTCAACCTACCCCGCCCTCCGGCGCGACGAGGCAGACTGCGGCGTGGCCAACGAGGACCAGGTCCGGTTCTGGAACGAGGACGGCGGACCCCGCTGGGTGGCCCACGAGCGCTGGTTCGACCTGATGCTCGAGCCCTACGGGGCCACCCTCGACGCCGCCGCCGGTGCCGAGCCGGGTGACCATGTGCTCGACGTGGGCTGCGGCTTCGGCACCACGGCGTTGGCGATGGCGCGGGCTGTCGGGCCCGTCGGGCGGGTGATGGCGCTCGACGTCAGCGAGGTGATGGTGGCGCGCGTGCGGGCCCGTGCCGAGGCCGAAGGTCTCGGCAATGTCATCGCCCGGGTGGCCGACGCCCAGACCGACGCTCTTCCCACCCGGCACTTCCACCGGTCCGTGTCCCGGTTCGGCGTGATGTTCTTCGACGATCTGACGGCGGCGTTCGCCAACCTCCGCTCGGCGCTGAGGACCGGTGGGCGGCTCGCGTTCATCAGCTGGCAGCCGGTCGCCGCCAACGAGTGGGTTTCGGT
>JBKOXV010000137.1:0-4346 GCA_046725105.1 bacterium
TCGTGGTGGGGGCGCGGTTTACCGCCGTGGTGGTTTGGCCCCTGCCCCCGCGCCCCTCATTTTTGGTGGTGTGGTGGGGCCCCGGGGGGGCCCCACAACTCGGGCTCGGCTACGAACAGGTCAAGCCGTCGTGCGCCGGCCTGGTGTATTGCTCGATCTCGGCCTACGGGCTCGACGACACCCCGTGGCGCGACCGGCCCGGATGGGAGGCGTTGGTCGCGGCGCGGATGGGGTTCATGGCGGAGCAGCCCGGTCATCGCGACGGGCCGATCTTCCTGGGCCACCCGAGCCTCGGCTACGTGACGGGGTATCTAGTGGTTATCGGCGCGTTGGCGGCGCTGCGGGCGCGGCGGTACACGGGACGGGGTCAGCAGGTGGACGTCTCGCTCCTCGACGGCGTGCTCGCCCAGTCACCCATGAACTGGTGGTGGAACGAGCGGGGCGAGTCGTATCTGCAGCCCGCTGACGAGGGTGTGTTCGGGCGACGCCGCACCATCATGGAGATGTTCCGATGCGGCGATGGCCAGTACCTCATGGTGCACACCGGTGGCGAGGGCGCGTTCAAGGCGACCCTCGACGTCCTCGGTCTGGGGGACAAGGTGCGCGCCATCACCGGCGTACGCGAGGCCTCGGTCCCTCTGAACGACGACGAGTACGTGGCGGCCCGCGAGCTGGCACCGACAGCCTGGCTGCAGCGGCCGCGTGCCGAGTGGCTCGAGCTCCTCCAAGCGGCCGATGTGGCCGTCGTACCGGTACTCCGGCCGGGCGAAGTGCTCGACCACGAGCAAGTGAAGTTCAACGACGTCGAGATCGATGCCGCGGACCACGAGCACGGGTTCTTGCGGCAGGTCGGTCCCACGATCCAGTTCTCGAAGACGCGGCCGAGTCGGCCCGACCCTGCGCCGGAGCGCGGTGCCCACGACGCTCGGGTCGACGAGCTGTTGCAGGCGGCCGCCCGCCCACGTCAGGTGGAGCAGTCCGAGCTGAAGCACCCGTTGGATGGAATTCGGGTGCTCGACTTCGCCCAGTGGTTCGCCGGACCCTACGGCGGCAAGATCCTCTCCGACCTCGGTGCCGAGGTCATCAAGATCGAGGCGCCCGCGCACGACCCGATGCGGTGGCTGCCGGATCCGTTCGAGGCGGCCAGTCGGGGAAAGCGGACGATCGCCGTCGATCTCAAGTCACCGGCGGCTCTCTCCGTCATCCATGACCTCGTGCGCACCGCCGACGTGGTCGTCCACAACTTCCGGCCGGGCAAGGCGGAGAAGATGGGCCTCGGCTACGCGCAGCTAGCGGCGGTCAATCCCCGACTCATCTACTGCAACCAGCCGGGGTGGGGCTCCGACGGGCCCAGCAGGGACCTCAAGAGCTTCGCACCTCTCATGTCGGCCATGACCGGCCTGATGTTCGAAGCGGCCGGCGAAGGCAACGAGCCGGTGCGGCGAGCCCGGGCCAGCGAGGACTACTACGCCGGTCTCCAGGGAGCCGTCGCGATCCTCATGGCGCTCCGGCATCGGGACGAGACCGGCGAGGGCCAGTATCTCGAGAGCCCCCAGCTCCACGCCAGCTTGTTCTGCGTGACCGAGCAGTGTGTGGACAGCGACGGGAACCTGGTCACGGATCTGCGGCTCGACAAGGAGCAGATGGGGTTCGGACCCCTCTATCGCCTCTACCGGACGAGCGACGGCTGGGTTTGCGTGGCGTGCGTCGGTGACGCCGCCTTCAACCGCCTGCGGACGGCCTTGGGCCTCGAGGCCGCACTCGACCACGAGACCTTCTGCACCGAGCAGTCTCGTGCCGACAACGCGCAGACCCTCGCCAAGATCCTCGCGGATCGATTCGAAGAGCTCACCGCCGACGCCGCGGCGGCGCTCCTGGACCAGCACGACGTTCCGTGCGAGGTCGCCCGGCCCGAGCCGTTCATGCCGCAGTTCTTCTGGGAGGAATGGGCGCTCGACTCGGGACGGGTCTTCGAGCATCACCACGCCGAATACGGGTGGCTGCGTGAGGTGGGCCTCACCATCCGCCTCTCCGAGACTCCGGGCGTGAACAAGGGACCGGCTCCCCTTTTCGGCCAGGACACGCGGGCCGTGCTGGCGGAGTTGGGCTACGAGCCGGACCGCATCGAGGCGCTGATCGCCGAAGGATCGTGCATCGCCGGGTCACCCGCGCACTAGTTCACGGCGACTTTGAACCGGAATTCGCAGCGTGGATGATCTCCTGCTGATCCAGAGTGCCGCCGCCGAGGCCGGGATCCCGGCCCGCGATCTCTCCGAGGTCCGTCGCACCGAGGTGAGGGTTGCCGGCCGCGACCGAGTGAGCGCGTTGGTGTGGGGCGACGGCCCGCCCGAGTACGTCTTCGTCCATGGAGGATCACAGAACGCTCACACCTGGGACGTCGTCGCGCTCCTCCTCGGTCGGCCTTGTGTTGCGGTCGACCTTCCCGGCCACGGGCAGTCGAGCTGGCGGGCCGACGGCACCTACGACCCCCGGGTGATGTGCGATGCCGTCGCCGAGGCGATCGAGCACCTCGCCACACCGCCCGTTCTCCTCGTGGGGATGTCCCTCGGGGGATTGACGTCCATCGCCCTCACGGCCCGGTTCCCCGCTCTGGTCGAGGGCCTCGTCGTCGTCGATGTGACGCCCTCCGCCGGCGACCAGCTGCGGATACCGCGCCGTCCCCGCCCGGCGGACAGCTTCGCGTCCGTCGACGAGATGGTCGAGCGGGTCTACCAGGGCGGCAGCGGACGGAGCAGAGAGTCGTTCCGCCGCGGCGTCATGGCCAACAGTCGTCAGCGCTCCGACGGCCGGTGGGTGTGGCGGTGGGACCCCGCCAAGACCGCGTCGCGGTTTCGGATCGAGTGGGGCGCAGTGTGGCGAGACGTCGGGCTGACGCGTGCTCCGCTCCTGTTCATCCGCGCCGGTTCGTCGCGGGTGGTCCGGGACGAGGACATCGCCGAGCTCCGGCGCCGACGCCCGGACGTCGAGGTCGTCGAGATTCCCGGTGCCGTGCACTCGGTACAGGGCAGCAGGCCGCGAGAGTTGGCCCGCGAGTTGGCTCGTTTCAGGGCCGTCCACCATCGGTCCGGCATTCGAGACGCCCCGGTATCATCGCTCGCTATGGCGAGGGCCCCGCGGTCGACGGCACAGACGGTGCACAGCACCCGCACCGAGCCCGACGGCGAGGCACTGGCCGAGCGGGGCGACAAGATCTCCGAGATCCTTGCTCGTCAGATCGTGCGCGACATCGGCCGTCAGCATCTGCCACCCGGCACCATGCTGCCGCCGGAGGCCACCATGCTGGAGCGGTTCCGAGTGGGGCGGGCCTCGCTGCGCGAGGCGCTCCGCATCCTCGAGACGTACGGTCTGATCACCATCAAGCCTGGACCGGGTGGTGGTCCGGTCGTCCGGAAGGTCACGGCCAAGGAGTTCGCCCGCACATCGACCTTCTACTTCCATCTCCACGGTGGCACCTTGGGCGACCTGCTCGAGGCGAGGCGGGCGATGGAGCCCCTGATGGCCCGGTTGGCAGCAGGCCGGCGCGATCGAGCGGCGTTGGCGAAGTTCACCGCCGATTTCACCGCGTCCCGGGAGGCCTTCGAGCGCGGCGACGACGAGACCGGGAACCGCCTCGTCGGGGAATTCCATGCCGAGATCGCCGGCGCGTCGGGGAACCGGATCCTCGACCTGTTCGGCCAATCGCTCCGAGAGCTGTACAGCGAGCGCCTCGAGTCACGGATGATCGGACGCAACGACAGCAAGAAGGTGATCGAGGAGCACCAGGCCATCCATGACGCGATCGTCGAAGGTCGGGCCGACGACGCCGAGCGGCTCATGGCCGCGCACATGGCCACATTCGAGCGGCTCTCCCGCCGGGCCATTCCCGGCTTGCTCGACGACGTGCTCGACTGGCGCTGACGCCGCTCCCGTCGGCGGCGGTCAGCCCGCTGGCGATGGCCACGCCGGCTCCACTCCAGCCGGGAGCGGAACGGCAAAAGCGTTCAGGGTCAGCGACACCATGGTGTAGTAGCCGGCCAGCAGGGCCAACTCGACGACGCCCTGGTCGCCGAAGCGCTGCTGAGCACGAGCGTACGCGTCGTCGCCGACGGCCCCGTCGGTCACCAAGGGATGGACGAAGTCATAGACGAGCGCCTGGTCGTGGTCGTCGAAGTCGGGCCGGCGGCCGTCGCGCACGGCAGCGATCACGGCCGGGGGGATCCCGTGCTTCCGGGCCAGTCGCGAATGGCCCCAGAACTCGTACTCGGCCCGCCAACGGGCCCCGGCGATGACGATGGCCAGTTCCTTCAACCCGTCCGGGATCGAGACTCGGAACCGCAGCTCCTCCC
>JBKOXV010000139.1:0-9195 GCA_046725105.1 bacterium
CTACCTGTCCAACGCGATCAGCAAGATCGGCGCCCGCAACCGCATCGACGCCATCCGCATCGCCCGCGACGCCGGCTGGCTCTGACCCTGACGGGTCCAGCGCGCCTGCCGGCTTGGCCGGGACATCGACCACGGCCAGGAACGGTGGGGTTTGGTCGGGGTAGAACGCTTCGTTTACCTCGGCGCCGAACATCACCACCAGCACGGTGGTTTTCAGGACGCCGAGCGCGCCGAGCGCGAGCTGCCAGGCCGCCGCCGGCGGGTCGAGCAGACTGCGGTACCAGACGCGGTCGCGGCGCAGCAGCCAGCCGACGACCGCGAGGGTGCCTGGTCGAACGCGCCCGGGTTCAGTCGGCGCCGGCTTGGACGTGGCTGGGAATGGTGGCGTGCAGGCGGCCGGCTGACCGCCCCAAGCGATCTTGAACGGGACGGAAGGCAGGAACACGGCTAACTGGCCCGGCTCATCGCCAGCTACACCCAGCCCGGCGATCTCGTCGCCGACCTCGACGACCACCCGGTCGTCGCCCGCGCCGCCGGCTACCTCGACCGTCACTACCGCCGCCTGCACAGCGCAGACGGACACGCCCGTCCCCGCGCCGCCCTGGTGCTGGCTCGGCTGCCCCGCGCCGGGGTCGACGGCCTCGACCTGCACGAGACGACCCGAGCCATGCACACCTGGCGCACGCTGCTGCGCCCCGGCGGGTACCTGATGGTCGCCCTCACCCCGCCGGGCTCGCCCGACGGCCGGGGCAGCCACCGGGCCACGGCTATCACCGCCGGGCGCACCGCCGGCCTGTCCTGGCAACAGGAGTTCCTGGTGGTGACTGCGCCGCTGGCCGAGTACGAGCCGCGCGCCATGCCCGACAGCGCTGCCCTCGCTCCGGCCGTCCTCTTCGACGGACGGCACCAGCCGGCACACGTCAAGCTCCTGGCCTTCCACCACCGCACCGGAGGCGACGATGCCTGACACCACGGCCAGCCCCATCAACACCGCCACCTCCGGGAAGGCGCAAGGGTCGGTGTTCGTGACCGGGCAGGTGTGCTCGCGGGAGCAGCGACGTGGCCGGTACACGCCCGAGTCGATGGCGCATCCGGGCAAGATGTTGCCCTCGATCGCCCGGTACCTGATCGCCACCTACACCGCGCACGGCGAGTCGGTGTTGGATCCGATGGCCGGCATCGCCACCACCGTGGTCGAGGCGATGCACCTGGGCCGGCTCGGTATCGGGGTGGAGTACGAGCCGCGCTGGGCGCGGCTGGCCGCCGACAACATTCGCCTCGCGACCGGCCAGGGAGCGACCGGTACCGGTGAGGTGGTGCAGGGCGATGCCCGGCAGCTTCCCGCCCTCATCCCTCCCGGGTTGCACGGCCGGATCGCGCTCGTGGTCTCGTCCCCGCCGTACGGGCCGTCCACGCACGGCCACGTCCGCACCCCGGGGCCGAGGCGTGGGAAGGTTCGCAAGATTCACCACCGGTACGGCGGCGCGAGCAACCTTGCCTACCGCGACCACGACGAACTCGCCGACGGGTTCACCCAGATCCTCACCGGCGCTGCTGCGATCCTGCGGCCGGGCGGCATCGTCGCGATCACCGCCCGCCCGTACCGGCGTCACGGCGAACTGGTCGACATCCCCGGCATGGTCGTCGCCGCAGGGCTCAACGCGGGACTGCAGCTGCACGAGGAATGCGCCGCGCTGATTGCGGGCGTCCGCGACGGCCGGCTCGTACCCCGCGCCTCGTTCTTCCAACAGAAGAACGTCCGTGCCGCCATCGCCGACGGTGACCCGCAGTGGCTCATGCAGCACGAGGACGTGGCCCTGTTCCGCCACCCGGGCACGGCCGGCGGTTCCTCGGAACCCAAGCAGGGACTCGCCGGTGCGCCGGACCACCCGTTGACCCCCGGCGCGCGAAGGGGTGTGCGCCCGTGACCCGCCGCCAGCCGTGGTCGGTCGAACAGGTCCGCGCACTTGGCACGACCACCGACATCGTCACCGCCGGGGCGGTCCTCGGTATCGGCCGAACCACCGCCTACCGTCTGGCACGCCTCGGGGCCTTCCCCGTGCCCGTGCTCAGGGTCGGCAACCGGTACCTGGTCGCGGTCACGCACCTGCTCAAAGCCATCGGCGTCGAAGGCTAACCCGAGACCGTCATCGACCAGGGCATCCGCGCGGGCGATTACCGAGGTGGACTTGATCCCCGCCCCCGAATGGGCATGGATGCGACGTCGACCCGTGGAACCAGCGGACGCGCCCATCCGGCGAATCCGCTGGCCCACAACCGACAACCACAAGGGGCCATCCTGTGAAAGGCACGACGTACAAGCGGTGCGGATGCCGCGACACCAGCGGCAAACTGCTCGGCAAGACCTGCCCGAAGCTGCGCCGCCCCGGCGGCTCCTGGAACCCCAACCACGGAGTCTGGTACCTCCAGATCGAGCTACCGCCCCGCACTGACGGCACTCGCCGTCCGCAGCGGCGTGGCGGGTACGACAGTCAGGCCGACGCCGACGTAGAACTCGAACGGATCCGCGAGGCGGCCGCTGTCGCCGACCCGAACGACCCGCAGGAGCTTGCCAAGGTCGGCGACCTGATCGAGGCCGCGCTGCGCACCGGCCAGTCCGCGCCCACGGTGGAGCAGATCCGCCGGATGCTGTACCTCGGCCGCGACCTGACCATGATCCCGACCACGGCAGAGTGGCTGACCGAGTGGCTGGCCGGCCGCAAAACGTTGGAAGACACCACCGCCCGCTCCTACACCAGCCACCTCAACCTGTACCTGCTGCCGCACCTGGGCCAGGTCCGGCTGGACAAGCTGCGAGTCGGACACATCGCGGCGATGTTCGAGGCCATTGCCGAACGCAACGAGATGATCGAGACACACCGGGCCAGCTTGGACGAGGCCAAACGGGCCCTGGTCAAGGGGATGCGGACCATCGCCCCAGCCACGATGCACCGGATCCGGGCCACCCTGCGCGCTGCGCTCAACGCCGCGATCCGGCGACGGCTTATCGACAGCAATCCCGCCGCCCACGTTGAGCTGCCCCCGGCCAAGCGGCCCAAGCCGTTGGTGTGGACCGACGAACGGGTCAACCGGTGGAAGGCCACGGGACAGATCCCCTCACCCGTGATGGTGTGGACGCCGGCACAGACCGGAATGTTCCTTGACCACGCCGCCGCAGCCGACGACGACTGGTACGCCCTGTACCACCTGATCGCCTACCGTGGACTGCGTCGAGGCGAAGCCTGCGGGCAACACTGGAGCGACATCGACCTCGACGCCGCGCAGCTTGTCGTCCGGTGGCAGCTCGCCCAACTCGGCTGGGCCACCAGCCTCAAAGCCCCCAAGACCGACAGCAGCGAAGACATCGTCGCCCTCGACGTCGAAACCGTGACCGTCCTACGGGCGCACCGCACCCGCCAACGCAAGCAGCGCCTCGCCGCCGGACCGGCCTGGGTCGACACCGGCCTCGTGTTCACCACCGCCACCGGCCAGGCCGTACACCCGGCCGATGTCACCGATCACTTCCAGTACCTGGCGCGTCAAGCCGGGCTACCACCCATCCGCCTGCACGACCTACGGCACGGCGCCGCCACCCTCGCCCTCGCCGCCGGGGTCGACATGAAGACCGTGCAGCACATGCTGCGGCACTCCTCCATCACGATCACCGCGGACACCTACACCAGCGTCCTGCCCGAACTCGCCCGAGGCGCCGCCGAGAAGACCGCCGCCATCGTGCCCCGCCGAGTGCGGCCCGCCGTGGACAAGCCAGACGCGGCCGCAAGCTAGCCGACTGCTACGACGCCCAGCAGAACGGCCTCGTCACGCGCTCACGCGACGAGGCCGTTCTAGCGCTCGCTCCCTTCTCCATACCGCTCCGAGCCACGGGTCAGGACGTGGGGCAGTCATAGCACGGTCGGTCCCGCCGGCAGGATTCCCAGGATGACCTCTAGCGGGGCGCCCCGGTCATTCACGGTACGGTTGACGGCCCGATCTGGTTGCTGCCAATCTCCCCGCATGGGCTTGGGGGAACGCGTTCGCTACCAGACCTCCTTTACGGACTCGGCCCGCTGGGATGGGTTCGTGTTCCGTCCCGGCGACATCGTGATCAGCACCCCGGCGAAGTGCGGCACGACCTGGCTGCAGATGATCTGCGCCCTGGAGATCTTCAAAAGCGCGACATTCGACCGGCCGCTCGACCAGATCTCGCCGTGGCTGGACGTCCTGCTGCGCCCGCTGACCGGAGTGCTGGCCGACCTCGAGGCACAGCCCCACCGGCGATTCATCAAGACCCATACACCCCTCGACGGATTGCCCTTCGACGACCGGGTCACCTACCTCTGCGCAAGCCGGGACCCCCGGGATGTGGCCGTGTCCTTGGACAGCCACACCAGCAACACCGACCGGGCCGTGTCCCTCGCATTGCGGGAGGAGGCCGTGGGCGCCGTGGTCCTTGACGAGCTGCTGGCCGCCGCTCCGTCCCTGCCGAGCGGGACCGCGCGCGAGCGCTTCTGGTCCTGGGTCAATCCGGCCGCGCCCGGAAAGACCGTGTCCGACCTGGAGATCATGCTTCACCATCTGGACACATTCTGGCAGGTCCGCGACCAGCCGAACATCGTGCTGCTGCGCTACGAGGACCTCCTTGATGACCTCGAAGGGCAGATGCGCTACATAGCCGCCCGGCTCGGGATCGCCATCACCGAGACAGCCTGGCCGGACCTGGTCCAGGCCGCCACGTTCGCGGTCATGAAGGGCCGGGCCGGCGAGCTCGCGCCCGAAGCCAGCCACGACGGCTTCTATCACGACCGCAGCCAGTTCTTCCACAGCGGATCAACAGGCCAGTGGCGGCAGGTCCTCAGCGAGGAGGAGCTTCCCCGGTACGCCGCCCGAGTCGCCGAATGCGCGCCCGCGGACCTTGCCGCCTGGATCCATCGGCCCGCGCTGCCGGCGGCAGGCAACCTCTAGGTCGGTCGCACCTCCTTGGCCGTCACCGGCTACATGTAGAAGGCGTACCGCTCTTCCGGCGTGAATGCGTCGGGGAGGTCGCGCAGGATGGCGCCGACCTCCTTGGCGAAGCGGAGGGTGACGGGCAGCTTCTCGGCAAAGCGGGCCGAGTTCCAGTTCATCTTGGTCAGCAGCAGCACCTCGTGAAGAAGATCGCGGGTGGCGGAGTCGCCGACGTGGTCGGTGATCTGGACCGGGGTTGGGACGTGGCCGTGGGGATAACGTCCAAGCGACGGAATGTATCCGGTGGTGTAGAGGTACCGGCGATCGCCCAGGCTAAGGCAGACGCCGCGGGATGGCGGATACTCACCGTGGCGCATGAGCCGCACACCGGTTGAGGGGGCCAGCGCCACCAAGTCGTACTCGTAGCCTTTCAGCGAGTCTTGGAACCCGGCGAGTTCCTCGGGGAAGAACCGCGACTGCTTGTGTACGACGAGCCGGCGTGGTGGCCGCTGCATCGTCTGGGTGTACCGCTCGATGACGTCGTCGATCAGCCGGGCGGCCTCGCCGGCGGGCAGATGCGGCCATTTGCCGTTCCACTCGAACGGGTTGCCCCGCAGCACGAACGCATCGCCGTTCTCGGCGAACGCCTGCGCGACGCTGGTCCGCATGGCCGACTTCTCGCCGTGCGGTCGGTAGAACGTCACGCCGAGGTGGCAGGTGCCCTCTGGAATCCCAACCGGCGCCCAAGGGAAACCGCCGGCCTTGAAGTAGACGGCGGTGAACAGGTTCCAGGCGAGGTCCGCGGGGTGGTCGAGGTCGGAGGTGTGCGCCTCAAGGTCCGACTCGATGGTTTCCTGCTGGAGCAGTTGGGTGCGCAGCCCACGCTGCATCGCGCGGGCTTTGATCCCGGCGCGCAGGTTCCAGACCGTCTCGACGCCCCTGTTCATCTGATGTACGGCCCAGTATCGCTTGGTGATCTCAGCTGGGAGTGCGATGAACACCAGCGTGGGTGGAGCGTCCAGGCTCGCGAGCTTCGCAAGGCGATTGTCGATCAGGTCGAGCAGGAGCTTCAGTCCGTCGAGCCGCTTGAGCCGGTCAGCCTTCAGGTCACGGATCTCGCTGGCGGTGATCTTCGCGTCGGGCCCGTCGGTCCGCAGCTGGGAGGCGAACGGCCCGTCGAGTTGGAAGCCGCAGAAGGGATGATGGTCGTCGTCGCCGTCGACGCCCTGCGCGGCACGGGACAGCCAGGCGCGGGCCTTGGCGATGCAGTCGGCGGTGCCGATGAAGCCGGCGGTCACGGACGCGGGATGGTTCGACTGGCCGCGCGACCAGGGGCCGGCCGCCGGGATGCCCACCTTCGGGTCGATGTCTGTGACGCCATCGGCGAACGCCAGCAGCGGTTCGCCCAGCCACTCGATGGCGGGACGAAGCGGCTTGAGTAACAGGCTCATTGGTCGTCCTCGCTGTGCTCGGCGCCCCAGTCCCATTCCTCGTCAAGGTCGAGCGAGTCCGCCAACGCATCGAGCACGTCGTCCTCGTCGTCGCTGTCGAGCATCAAGATCGGATCGAATCGCTTGTCGGCGATGTGTGGCCACTTGGCGTCCGTGGTCGGGAAGTCGCCGTCGACGGTGATCTTCTGCCGGCCGACGGGAAGGACCATCCGGGGCTTCCCGTCGAGAAGGAAGTAGCGGAAGAAGTGGACCGCGTCGAAGTAGCCCTCGTTGTACATACGCGACTTGCGCTTGGTCACCTTACGTCCGACCCGGCGCGGATCAAGCGGTTCGCGCCCGTCCTTGGTGAGATGAAACTCCGGCCTGATGGTCAGGCCCCACGATCCAGACTCGAACTCCTCAAACCGCAGTTGCGCGGCCAGATGCCACCACACGTCGCGTGGGTTGTCCGAACGCTCGCCTTCTTGCCGCACGACCTTCTTCGCTGACTGGTTGCGGCCAGTCTTGGTCTTGGCCTCCACGCGTCGGGTAACGGTTTCGTGGTCGGGGAGGAAGTAGTAGCGGTTGCGATCGCGGTCGTGACGCACGCCGCGTCGAAGCAGCGCACTGCGCAGCGCCGAGTTCAACAGCCACACGTAGATATTGCGGTCGTCGGACTTGAGCAGGGCGGCGGCGTCGACCTTCTCGGCAGAGTTCAGATCAACCACCTCCTTGAACGGACCCTTGGGGTCGGCAAGGTCATGAAACCCCCACACTTCGCTCCTGGCCAGGACGAACGGCAGCACCTGGCTACCGGTCGGGCGCGGCAGATGCTCGGCGACCTCGGCGGTGGTGCGGAACCGGGCGGTCGCCTTCCATACGGTGCCCGGCAGTTCGGAGACCGGGAGAAGGGAGAGGTCGACGGGCTCAACGTCCAGCGGCGGCGGGACGGGCCGAAGATTCTTAGGCGCCAGCCGTGCCTCATGGTCGGCCTTGAACTTGGCGAGCACCTCCACCGAGTAGATGCGTGGGTTGCGGTCCATGGTCAGGTGACACGAGCCGCAGAACAGAGTCAGGTTCTCCACGGCGTCGAGATCGTCCGGCGGCGGCACCGCACGGGATCGTGGTCCCTGCCGGCCGACGCCAACGATGTGGGCGCGCTGCGCGAGTGTGACCGGCTGCTCGCCCGCAGCAACTTGGCGGGTGACAGGGTTGGTGCAACCGGGGAAGGCACACTGATTGCCGGAGAGGGCGAATAGCCGGTTGGTAACCGGGTCTGGAATGTCCTTACGCCTGCTCGAAGCCACGAGCAGCCACGCTACACAGCACCACCGACAAACCGGTCACGTCACGCCGCGCTTGAACTGGTGGGCACCACCTGTCGGCGTACTAAATAGTTGTTGTGCAGAGCCGCGTACGACTGATCTTGCAGAGCAAGCACTGGCCGAACCATGGAGGTTCCGTCTCCGCCGGTCGGGCGAAGGCGGGACTCAGGAAGAGAGCACCAGGGCCAAGTCGTTGGACGTGATCGGTGAGCGCACAACGCACCGTAACCGCGGTGCGGTCTGTCGGTGGCATCCGGCCACGGAGCCTGCGCAGAAACCCGTTTGGCGGTTCACGGCGAGCGCTGCTAGTTTCCGGAGGCCGTGCGTGAGACCGAGGAGGTGGTACCCGTGAACGTTTCGACATGGGTGCTCCCCTGTGGGGTAACGGTCGGGCGGTAGGTCGTCCGGGAGCGCCGTTCACGAGCACTCCCGAAAGGCAGGACCATGCGATTCACTTCTGAACAGTGCCTCGACGACGGTGTCCTCGAGCGCGAATTCACCCTCGGCGAGATCCCCGGCATCCTGTGGACGCCCGGATCCGCATCCGCACCGGCGCCGCTGATCCTGCTCGGCCACCCCGGCGGACTGCACCAGATGTACCCCCGGCTGGCGGCCCGGGCCCGGCACGCCGCGGCGGAGGGCTTCGCCGCGGCCACCGTCGAGCTTCCCGGCAGCGGTGACCGGCCCCGTTCCGCCGCCGCCGAGGAGGCCCGCGCCGACCTGCGCCGGGCGCTGGCGGCCGGTGAGCCGGTCGACGACGAGATCGTCGACCGGCTCGTCCTCCCGCTGGTCGACAAGGCGGTCCCGGAATGGCGGGCCGCCCTGGACGCCCTCCTGTCGCTGCCCGAGATCGGCGGCCCGGTCGGGTACGCGGGAGGGGTGATCGCCATCGGCATCCGGCTGGCGGTGGTCGAGCCGCGCATCGTGGCCGCCCTTCTGTTCGCCGGGAGTTTCGTGCCCCGCACCATGTTCGAGGAGGCCCGGCAGGTCACCATTCCGCTGCGGGTCCTGCTGCAGTGGGACGACGAAGGAAACGACCGGCAGCTGGCCCTGGACCTGTTCGACGCCTTCGGCACCAAGGAGAAGACGCTGCACGCCAACATGGGCGGGCACACCGGCGTCCCGCAGTTCGAGGCCGACGACGGGAACCGGTTCTTCGCCCGGCACCTGAAGTGAGGCCGAACAAGAATTACTCGGGCCACCGAAAGCGCCGCTGTGTGGGCGCCGCACAACCCAGTCAAACCTTGAATGCCCCAATTTTGACACTCGGCGATACGCTCAAACGAAGAGTCCCCCGTGCTATCGAACCTGTGCCTCGAACCAGACACGAAGCTGGTCAAGGCCCGGGGCTACCTGCTCGCCCTGGCCCACCGCCTCTTCGATGTCATCTGGCCGCTGCTGCGCGACCGGCGCACCTTTCCAAACCGACCCACCACCACGACCCCTACCCCGACCAACCCCGACAGCAGCACCGGCCGCCGCCACTGCCTAGGGGC
>JBKOXV010000262.1:0-14490 GCA_046725105.1 bacterium
GCCTTCCTGCGCGACGGCGACCTGATCGAGCCCGCCGCGGTCGAGCAGATCGAGGCGTCGCTGAACTGGGACGACCCGATCAACATCCAGTACACCTCCGGCACGACCGGTCTGCCCAAGGGGGCGACGCTGACGCACCACAACCTGGTCAACAACGCCCACTTCGTCGGTCTGGCCCTGGGCTACACCGAGGCCGACCGCGTCTGCATCCCCGTGCCCTTCTACCACTGCTTCGGCATGGTGCTCGGCAACCTGGCGTGCACCACGCACGGCGCTGCCATGGTGGTGCCCGCGCCGGCCTTCGAGCCCGAGACCACCCTGGCCGCGGTGCAGTCGGAGCGCGGCACGAGCCTCTACGGAGTGCCCACGATGTTCATCGCCGAGTTGGCGCTCCCGAACTTCGCCGACTACGACCTGTCGAGCCTGCGCACCGGCATCATGGCCGGCTCGCCGTGCCCGGTCGAGGTGATGAAGCGGTGCATCAACGAGATGCACATGGAGGAGGTCACCATCTGCTACGGCATGACGGAGACGGCGCCAGTGTCGACGCAAACGCTCACCGACGACCCGATCGACAAGCGGGTCGGCACCGTGGGCCGCGTCCATCCGCACGTCGAGGTCAAGATCGTCGACCCGGAGTCGGGCCTCGTGGTCCGGCGCGGCACCAACGGCGAGCTCTGCACCCGGGGCTACTCCGTGATGCTGGGGTACTGGAACGATCCCGAGAAGACGGCCGAGTCCATCGACCCGGCCCGATGGATGCACACCGGCGACCTGGCCGTCATGGACGGCGATGGCTACGTGAACATCGTGGGCCGGATCAAGGACATGATCATCCGCGGCGGCGAGAACGTCTACCCGCGCGAGATCGAGGAGTTCCTGTACTCCCATCCCGACATCGTCGAGGTCCAGGTGATCGGCGTGCCGGATCTGAAGTACGGCGAAGAGATCATGGCGTGGGTGAAGCTGCGGGAGGGCGCCGAGCTCGACGCCGAGGGCGTCCGCGCCTTCTGCCGCGGCCAGATCGCCCACTACAAGATTCCCCGCTATGTGCAGTTCACCGACGACTTCCCGATGACCGTCACCGGCAAAGTGCAGAAGTACAAGATGCGCGAGGCCGCCATCGAGCTGCTCGGGCTACAGGACGCCGCCAACGTCACGACCGCGTAGCCGTGATCACCCTGGTCTCGTAGCGCATCGTGAACGAGCCGCCGAAGTCGTCGATCACTGCGCCGATGGCGTCCATGAGCCGGGCTCGTTCGGCGTCGGGTAGGAGACGGTGGTCGCTGTGGGTGGGGAGCTGGTCGAGCCAGGCCCGGCGGGTGTAGCGCAGCTCCCAGTGGTAGCGGCGCACCTCGACCGGACCGAAGGCGCCTGTGGCGGCGATCGGGCTCACGTAGTCGTCGCCGCCGTCGCGGGCATGGGCCACCGAGTTGGTCACCGGATGCACCAAGTGCCAGGCCTGCCCCGACACGGCCAGATCGAAGATGCGGCCGGCGGCGTCCCACTCCTCGAAGCCGGCGACCTCGACGACCGGCAGGTAGCGGCGGGCCACCTCGGCCATGCGGACGTCGGGTTCGATGCCGACGACGCGACAGCCGCGCTCAGCGAAGAGCCGGCCGGCCTTGGCCGTCCCGCAGCCGATGTCGACGACGTGGCGCGGCGCGTCGGCCATCAGATCGTCGACGAGGGCGGCCGGGTACGAGGGACGGGTCCGGTCGTACTGCTCGGCGTCGGCACCGAACGACGACGCCCGAGCCCGGTTCTCGAACTCCCTCACCGGCCGGCGACCGTAGCCTCGGCGAATGGCTGACTGGCCGACGATTGCGTCGCTCGCCACGGCCGGGGGCACTCTCGTGCTGGCGGGAGCGACGTTCGCCGCCGTGCGCTCGGCCAACCGGGCGGCCCGGACGGCGGAGCGTTCGCTGCTGGCCGGGCTGCGGCCATTGCTGCTGGCGTCCCGTCCGCAGGATGCCGACCAGAAGGTGATGTGGCAGGACGAGCACTTCGCCCATGTGGGCGGTGGACACGCCGTCCTCGAGGCGGCCGACGGCGTGATCTACCTGGCGGCGTCGCTGCGCAACGCCGGGTCGGGCATCGGCGTGCTGCACGGGTGGATCGCCTATCCCGGCTGGCGGACGGGCGAGCAGCTGCACGCCGATCCGAGCCAGTTCCGGCGCCTCACTCGCGACCTCTACATCCCTCCGGGCGACATCGGGTTCTGGCAGGGCGCCGTCCGCGATCCTGCCGATCCGCAACTTCCCGAACTGCAGGCCCTGGTGCAGCGGCGGGAACGCTTCACCGTCGACCTGCTCTACGGCGACTTCGAGGGCGGCCAGCGCATCATCACCCGGTTCGGCCTGACCCCGGTGGGAGACCACGCGTGGCTGTGCGCCACCAGCCGCCACTGGAATCTCGACCGCGCCGACCCCCGCTGA
Source organism: bacterium (assembly GCA_046725105.1). Taxonomy (GTDB): domain Bacteria; phylum Actinomycetota; class Acidimicrobiia; order Acidimicrobiales; family Ilumatobacteraceae; genus DASXAI01. The sequence continues at coordinate 2,439 of JBKOXV010000262.1, forward strand.
CGCCACGACATTTTCGATGGTCGCGCCGCGGCGGGCGGGGATGGTCGCGCGCGCGGCCGGCCCGCGGGAGGGGGGCTTGCCCACGGGCCGGCGTGCGCCGCCAGGAAGATGACGCCGCAGGGGCCTCGCCATGACGCGAGATCCGTGTCGGGCGTCACTCCTCGTTCAGCGAGAAGCCGAGGGCGGCGGCGGCGTCGCCGGTGGGGTGGCCGGCCCAGCGCTCGAGGTAGTTGTCGACGGTGGACAGGGACCGGGTCTCCACCCGGTCGAGGTAGAGCACGCCGAGCAGGTGGTCGACCTCGTGCTGGGCGATGCGGGCGGGCCAGCCGGTGCACGTCCACGACCGGGGTTCGCCGTGCTCGTCCACGCCGTCGACGTGCACAGAACGGAAGCGGCGCACCACGCCGGCGAGGCCGGGCACGCTGAGGCAGCCCTCGTAGAAGGCCGCCGTTCCCGCGTCCGGGATCGCCACGAGCACCGGGTTCACCAGCACGGTGAACGGCAGGACGGTCCGCTCTCGCGCCGCCAGGTCGGCCGGCGAGGCGTCGCCCCAACGCTCCGGCCCGTCCTGTAGCACGGCCAGCTGGAGCGGCTCGCCGATCTGCGGCGCTGCCAGCCCCACCCCAGGTGCCGCCTCCATGGTGGCCTTCATCCGGACGATGAGGCGGCGGAGCTCCGCCGACCGGAGTGCGTCGGGCGGCACGGCCTCGGCGCGCCGGCGCAGCACGGGGTCACCGCAGGCGACGATGGGCAGGACGTCACGGTCGGCCATGCCGCCAGTGTGTCCCGTAGTGTCCGCCCGATGGAGCGCTTCGTCGTCGGCCTCGACGGCTCGGAACCGTCGAAGCGGGCGCTGGAGTTCGCCCTTCGCCACGCCCACCACGTCACGGCGGGCGTGTACCTCGTCCACGTTCGCAGCTTTCCGGGTGGGCCCAGCGGCCCCGCCCTTAACGAGACCCTCGACGCGTTGGAGCGCCAGGCGCGGGCGACGGCCGAGTCCGTCTACCGCCGCGCGCTGAGCGCCACCGACGTACTCGTCCGACCAGGTCCACCGGTCGAGGCGTTGTTGGGCGTGTGCGCCGAGCTGCACGCCGACCTGCTCGTGGTGGGCACGTCCGGTTCCGGTCATCACGGCGGCGGGACGCTGGGCTCGACGGCGGCGCGCCTGGTGGTGCGCTCGCCGATCCCTGTCGTCGTCGTGCCGTGAGCCGGCGCCGTGATCCGTGACGTGATCGCCCCGTGATGGCCGCGCCGGGGCGGTGCCGGGCCAGCTACGACTTGGCGGCTGAGGCGGACCGCCGCCTCGTTGCGGTCGGCTTCGACCCGTTCGTTCGGCTGGCGGCCATCTGCTTGGCCGTGGTCACCGGGGCGGCCTTTCCGTCCGACACGCGCTGCTCGTGCTGCTGCCAACCGTGCAGCCATTTGAGGCCAATGCCCAGCACGGTCGTGATCACAGCCAGCATGACGGCGACGATCTGGTTCTGGTCGAGCTGGACGCCGGGGAGGTTCTCGCTCACAAAGCCGGCGATGGTGCTCGCCGCCACAGCGACGAGCGGCGTTACGAGGGCCACCACGGATCCTCGCAGCGAGTTCTCGGACTCCATGGTCGTCGGCCTCCTGAGTCGCTCTAGACGTCCGAAGGAGGCGACAGTCGCCCACGCTGATACGTCTGATCCGCCCGCCGCGTTCAGACCGGATTGCCGTCCTTGTCGAGGTAGTCGTTGACGGCGATGCCGGCCGCTTGGAGCCGGCGGTAGGCGTCGTCGTCGAGGCCGAGCAGGTCCTTGTAGACGTACTCGTTGTCCTCGCCCAGTCCCGGCGAGCCGCGGGTCCAGACCTGCGGCAGACCGGCGAAGGCGTGGCCCAGGTGGTCGACGGTGCCGACGTCGGTGGCCGCCAGCGGGCGGATCCAGTGGCGGGCGGCGACGTTGGGGTCGGCGGCGAGCAGCGCCTCGTCGAAGAGCGGCGCCGCGGCTACGCCGGCAGCCTGCAGCGCGTGGAATGCCTCGATCACGTCCTGGTCGGCGGCCCAGGCGCCGACGACGGCGTCGAGCTCGTCGACGTGGGCGAGCCGGCCCGACGCCCCGGCGAATCGGGGATCGGATGCCAACTCGGGGGCACCCATGACCTTGGCCATGGCTTCCCAGGCCGTGTCGCTGTCGACGGTGACGCCGAGCCAGCGGTCCTGGCCCCGGCCGGCGTAGATGCCCTGCGGTGCCGACCAGCGGTCGCGGTTGCCGAGCCGCTGTGGCTCGACACCGAGCTGGAGATCGACGTAGACGTCGCCGAGGTGGGCGAGCACGTTCTCCATCTGCGCCAGCTCGATGAGCTGGCCCCGTCCGGTGGTGTGGCGATAGTGGAGGGCGGCGAGGATGGCGAAGGCGCCGGCCGAACCGGTGGCCGCGTCCATGTACGTGGTCCACGGCGTGTCCACCATCTCGCAGTCGTGATGGCCCGTGAGCCACGCCAGACCGGTGAGGCCGTCGAACTGGGCGCCGAAGCCGGTGTAGTGGGCCCAGTCGCCGGTGAGTCCGGCGGGCGGGATGCGCAGGACGACGAGGCGCCGGTTGCGGTCGAGGAGCTCGCTCTCCTGGATGCCGAGCCGGTGCAACGTCGAGGCCTTCAGGTTCTCGATGAAGACGTCGGACTGCTCCACCAGCCGCATGAGGAGCTCACGGCCCTCGGGCCGGCGAGGATCAAGAGTGCAGGACAGCTTGTTGCGGGCGATCGAGTTGTTCATGGCGTGGCGGTTGTACGGCCGGTCGGGACGGCCTTCGACGGGCGGCGCGTACATCTCGAGGAGACTTCCGAGCTGCATGGTGGGGAGCGGTCGGGGCAGGTAGCCCTTCGTCGTCGGCGGGAACACCGACGGGTTCTCGACCCGGATCACCTCGGCGCCCAGGTCGGCCAGCAGTTGGGTCAGGTACGGCCCGGACCAGACGGTGGTGAGGTCGAGCACCCGCACGCCGTGCAGCGGCGGTAGCGCCGGATCGCCGCCATGAACCGGCGCGACGTGGTGCCCGGAGGTCGGCGCCAGCTCGGCATCGACGACGGCGCCGTCGGCGTCGAGCTCGGGAGCGCCCCGGTGAAATCGCCAGCCGCCTTCGGCGAGACGGTAGGGCGGCCCCGGCAGCAGCAGATGGCCGTGGCGCGGATGCTCGACGTCGACCCAGAAGCCACGCTGATGGAGATGGTCGACGGCGAGCACCTCGGACGGCGAGTTGACGCCGGCGAAGGGCCATCCCGCTGCTTGGGCGGCGGCGGTGAGCTCGGCGCGGGTGTGCGAGAACAGCCACGGGTACAAGGCGGCGTCGAGGGCTTCCTTGGTCTCGCCCCGAGCGAAGGCGTCAGGTCGGGCGAACGCCTCCCGCAGGGTGTCATCGTCGAGAACCTCGAGCATCTCGGCCAACTGTTGAGGCGTCGACATCATCGCCACGTAGCCGTCCCCACACGGGAACACGCCCATCGGGAAGAGCGTGGCAGCCGTGCTCGTGGTCGCCGGGGGAAAGGGCTCGCCGCCCCGGTACTGCCAGCCGAGGAAGCGACCGACTCGCGACGGCACCGTGCTCAGCACCTCATAGGCGGCGCAGTCGACATGGGCGCCGGCGCCCGACGTCCGGGCTCGAAGCACGCCGGCGAGCGCACCCAGGGCGGCGGTGTGGCCCACGATGAACAGCGCCACCATGCCCGGCAGCTTCACCGGCACCGCTTCGGATCGACCTTGCGGCAGCGTCGACCAGCCGGCGACCTGAGCAACCAGATCCGACCACCGGTACGACGCGTACGGTCCTTCGGCTCCGAAGCCGCTCACCGTGGTGACGACGAGCGACGGGTGGCTCTTGCGCAGCTCCTCGATCTCGATGCCGTAGTCGGCCAGGTCGCCCGCGCCGAGGCTCTGCACGACGAGGTCGGCCCGCTCGAGCAGACCCGCCAGCCGCGCCGGGTTGTCCCGATCGACGGCCACGCTGCGCTTGTTGGTGTTCAGGTGCAGGAAGGCGCCGGGCCGGCACCGAAGGGGATCGCCCGTGGGAGGTTCGACCTTCACCACGTCGGCGCCGAGATCAGCGAACGTCTTGCTGCAGTATGCGCCGGCCGGCTCGGCCGAGAGCTCGACCACCCGGACATCGCTCAAGACCTGTCGCATGTGCCTCCCATCCCCGGTCCGGTCACCCTGCCACGCCGCGGCCTCTCCCGTCGACGTGACGGCCTTCGACCCGTCTGGGTGGATCTCCGTCACGTCGGCCGGTGGGACGAGCGGCCGGCGTGGTCGACAGCGGCGGTCAAGAAGGCAGGCGCGGCGGCGACGTCGTCGATGAACAGCCGCAGCGGAGGCAGCTGCACGATCGTGGCGCCGGCGCTCGCGAAGGCCCCGGCCGCCGCCATCGTGGCCGCCAGATCGCCCGGAACGGCGGGCAGCGAACAGCGCACACCGATCTGTGCCGGGTCCCGGCCGATCAGCTCGCACTCGGCCCGGATGAGCGCCCAACCGTGGGCGACGTCGGTCGGCGACGTGTTCCCGATGGGGCTCCACCCGTCACCGAGCTGGGCCACCCGGCGGGCGACCGTCGGTCGGGCCGTTCCGCCGAACCAGATCGGGATGCCGCCCGCCTGGACGGGCGTCGGCGAGCAGTAGACGTCGTCGAACGACACCGAAGGCGACGAGAACGACGACGGCCCGCCCGCCCACAACACGTGGCAGGCCCGCACGGCGTCCTCGAGCCGGGCACCCACGCCGTCGAACGGCACGCCCAGGGCCTCGAACTCGTCGGTGTGCCAGCCGACGCCCACGCCGAGGTCGAGTCGCCCGCCGGACAGCACGTCCACCGTGGCGGCCATCTTCGCCAGCAGCACGGCCGGCCGCAGCGGTGCCAGCAGCACGTTCGTGCTCAGCCGGATCCGCGTCGTCACGGCGGCGATCGCTCCGAGGGCGACCAGCGGGTCGGGGTACTCCTCGTCCGACGGGAACGGGAACCGTGTCGCCGCCGCGCCGGGGCGCACTCCCGGGTGCCCGGCGATGTCACCCGCCAGCACGACGTGCTCGCTGAGCACGACCTGGGCGACGCCGGCCTCGTCGGCGGCCACGGCCAGTGGGAGCAAGGCGGCTTGCTTGGGGCCGCCCAGGTCGTCGATGTGGCTCACGCTGACCGCGACCCGCAGCGTCATACGAGCACTCCTTGGCGGGCCCCGTCGAGGGTGGCGTGCACCAGGCGCCGCGGCGAGAGGCAGTCGCCGATCAGATGGAACGACCGGCCGCGGGCACGAAGGGCATCGGCCAGATCACGTCGCGGCCGCCGGCCGCACGCCAACACGACAGTGTCGACGCCGTCGACCCTGCGGGTGCGGTTCGTGACCGTGTTGCGGACGACGAGGTGGTGCTCGCCCACCTCCTGCAGCGCCGTCATCGACACGATCTCGACGCCTTTGTCGAACAGCCGGCGGGTGAGCGTGAAGAGGGTGGCCGGCTCGACGGCCTGGCCCGCGATCATCGGCTCGGCGAGCAGCATCACGGCGCGGTGGCCGTCGGCGACGAAGTCGGCGGTGGTCAACGGCGGCAGGTGGTCGTCGAGGCCGCCGACCACCACGACCGACGACCCGAGCGGCGCCCGGCCGTCGATCACCTCGAGGCAGGTGGACACGTGGGGCCGATCGATGCCCGGCACCGGCGGGATCCACGGCGTCGATCCGGTGGCGAGGACGACGGCGTCGGCTGCGTCGATGGCGGGGGAGTCGGCCGTCAGGCGATGGCCGAGCTCCATGGACACGCCCAGGACGGCGAGCCGGGCGGCGAGGCCGTCGAGATACACGAGGAAGTCGCGCCGGTTCGGATCGGATCCGACGACCCGGAGCGTGCCGCCGAGGTACGCCGCCTCGTCCACGATGCGGACCTGGTGGCCGCGCTCGGCCGCCACCCGGGCGCACTCCATGCCGGCCGGGCCCGCCCCGACGACGAGGACGCGCCGCGGCGACGCGGCCGGCACGATGGCCAGCTCCTCTTCACGCCCGGCCGCCGGGTTCACGGCGCACGCGACGGTGCGGCCGTAGTGGCACTCGTTGCCGCCCACGCAGTGGGTGACCTCGCCGGCGCGGCCGGTCCGCACCTTGTCGACGATGCGAGGATCGGCGATGAGCGCACGGGTGAGCCCGATCATGTCGGCGTGCCCCTCGCCCAGCACCTGCTCGGCGAGGGCGAGGTCCGTGAACCGGCCGGCGACGATCACGGGCACCCCGCCCGCCGCCGCCCGCAGGGCCGAGGCCGCCGCCACGTTCGGACCCTGCCCGGTGTACGCCGGGGCGACGTAGGCGAGCCCGACGCCCCGCCTCAGCCCGGTGTAGTTCCCGCCGCTCACATTGAGATAGGCGACGCCGGCCGCGGCCAAGCGGCGGGCGACGGCCTGCATGTCCGCCGTCGTCAGCCCCCCTTCGACGGATTCCGTGCCCGGCAGCCGCACCCCGATCGGGATGTCGTCTCCGCCGTCACGCACGGCGGCGACGATCTCGAGGAGCAGGCGCATCCGGTTCTCGATCGTCCCGCCGTAACGGTCGGAGCGCTCGTTCGCGAGCGGCGACAGGAACTGGTTCAACAGGTAGCCGTGGGCGGCGTGGAGCTCGATGCCGTCGAGGCCGGCCTGCACGGCGCGCCGGGCGGCGTGTCGGCACGCCTCGACCAGGTCGGCGATCTCGTCGACCTCGAGTGGATGGCCCACGTGGCGGCGGAACTCGTCGGGCACCGGCGACGGTCCGACGACGGCACGGAACGACTCCTCGTGCTGGCTGAGCCCGGGGTGGAAGATCTGGCCGACGGCGCGGGCGCCGTTGCCGTGCACGATCTCGACCTGGGCGGCCATGGTGGCGATGGCGCGGTCGTAGTACGCCGTGCCCTCCGAGCTCAGTGGGTGGGGCGGCACGGCGTCCCAGGCGCCGGCGTACGACGGTGTGTACGGCGCCGGACCGAACGGGAAGTCGTAGACGCCGTACATGGCGTGCAGGCCGACGAGTCCGACGTCGAGCGAGCGCTCGGCGAGGTACCGGTGATACCGGTTCTCGGGCAGCCGGGGGCCGTGCACCGTCATCATGATCCGGTTGCGCAGTGTCATCGACCCGATCTCGATCGGCTCGAACAGCCGCGTCGGGCGGCCCGGAGGCGCGGTGGCCGTCAGCGGCGCTGCGTTCCCACCATGAGATCCCGGAACGGGATGTCGCGGTCGACTTGGGGCTCCTTCGGCAGGCCGAGGACGCGCTCGCCGAGGATGTTGCGCTGGATCTGCTCGGTGCCGCCCTGGATGCCGTGGATGAGCGACGACAGAGCCATGGCGGCGACGGCGCCGTCGCGGGCGCCGTCGCGGTCGACGAGCATGCCGCTGGCGCCGACGATGTCGAGGCCGAGGTCGCGGGTCATGCGGGCGATGAGCACGCCGGCGACGTACCCGAGCGAGCTCTCGGGCCCGGGTGGCCGGCCGGCGTCGGCCGCCGCCTTGGCGCGTGCCGCGGTGAGCCGGGCCGCCTCGGCGAGGCAGTAGAGCCGGGCGATGCGCTGGCGGATGACGGGGTCGTCGAGCCGCCCGAACTCCCGGGCCAGGTCGATGAGGGCGGGTGCCGAGCCGAGCGGGAACGCGGTCTGGCCGCGCCGCTGGGTGGCCATCCAGTCCTTCACCTCCGTGACCGTGCGGTCGAGCTGGCCCGACCGCTCGCCGGGATGGGCGCCGACCGCGTAGTCGGCGCCGGCGGCGTAACTGCTGCGCTCGCTGGCCAGCGTGGCCATGGCGACGGCCCAACCGTTGTTGAGGCCGCCGATGAGGTTGGCGTGCGGGACGCGGGCGTCGGTGAAGAACGTCTCGTTGAACTCGGCCTGCCCGTTCATCTGCTTGATGGGCCGGATCTCGATGCCGGGCTGGTGCACATCGATCACGAAGAAGGAGAGGCCCTTGTGCTTCGGCACGTCGCTGTCGGTGCGGGCGACGAGGATGCCTCGATCGGCCGTGACCGTGCCGCTGTTCCACACCTTCTGCCCGTTGACGATCCACTCGTCGCCGTCGCGCACCGCCTTCGTCTGGAGCGACGCCAGGTCGGAGCCGGCGTTGGGTTCGCTGAAGAACTGGCACCAACTCTCCTCGCCCGTGGCGATGGGCCGCAGCCAGCGTTCCTTCTGGTCGTCGGTGCCGAACTGGAAGAGGACCGGCGCGCCCATCGTCTGGCCGATGCCGTGCGGAGCGGCGACCGTACCTGCCGCCGTCAGTTCGGCACGGACGGCCACCGCCACGTCCGGCGACAGGCCCTTCCCGAACCATGCGGTGGGCCAGGTGGGGTAGGCCCATCCGCTCTCGGCCAGCCGCCTCCACCACTCTCGCAGGGTGAGGCCCGGGTCCCAGTTCTCGGCGATCCACGCCCGCACCTCGGCCCGGACCCGGTCGGTGTCGATGTGCTCGTCGAGTGCAGTCATGGACCGGACCCTAAGAGCGCAGCGAAGGCCGATGCCAAGCGGCGCACGGCCTCGTCGAGCTCGGACGGGGCGAGCATCGAGAACGACAGCCGCACCTCCTGGTCGAAGGCGCCGTCGACGGCGAACTGGCGACCGGGCACGATCGCCACCCCGTGGATCAGGGCCGCCGCCGCCAGGGCCGGCGCCGTGATCACCCCGCTGCGAACGGACGCCCAGGCGAACATCCCGCCGGCGGGTGGGGCCGGCACGTCGAGGTGGCCATCGAGGTGGGCGGCGAGGGCGGTCAGCAAGGCGTCGGCCCGGGCCGCATACAACGGCCGCAGCCGCTCGACGTGGCCGTCGAGCCAACCCGGCCGCGCCAACAGCGAGACGACGAGGGCCTGAGCGAGGGACGAGGTGTTGAGGTCGGTGGCCTGCTTGGCGAGGACCAGCGGCCGCACCAGCCAGTCGGGTGCGGCGACGTACCCCACCCGCAGGCCCGGTGCCACGATCTTGCTGAAGCTCCCGAGGTAGGCCACCTCGGTGCTGTCGGCGGCGACGGGCGCCAGAGCGTCGCCGTGGAACCGCAGGAGCCGGTACGGGTCGTCCTCCACGACGAGGAATTGGTGTCGGGTCGCCAGGTCGGCCAGATGGTGACGGCGGGCGGCGGACAGCGTGGCGCCGCTCGGGTTGGAGAAGGTGGCGACGACGTAGCACAGCTTGGGCCGGAGGCCGCCGTCGAGCAGCCCTTCCAGCTGGTCGGTGTCGATGCCGTCGGCGTCGGACCGCACCGGCACCAGCCGGGCCGCCCAGGGAGCCAGGGCCCGAAGGGCACCGACGTAGGTCGGGCTCTCCACCACGGCGACATCGCCGGGGTCGAGCAGGACTCGCCCGAGAAGGTCGAGCGCTTGTTGCGAGCCGGTCGTGATCACGATCTGCTCCACCGGCACCGGTCGCCCGGCCAGCGCGGCGACGTCGGCGGCCACGCGGGCCCGGAGGGCCGGGTCGCCTTCCGTCGGCGCGTACTGAAGGGCATCGGCATGCCGGCTCCGCAGGAGATCGTCGGCGGCGCCGGCGAGGGCGTCGAACGGGAAGGCCTCCGGCGGCGGCAGGCCCCCGCCCAGGGAGAGCACGGCGCCGGACACCGGCGGGGGCGACGACAGGAGGTCGCGGATGGTCGAGGGCAGCACGAGTCGGGCCCGCTCCGACAGCCGCTCGGCCGTGCCCTCGTCCCGGTCCCCGCCTTTCACGCCAGGTGAACCACGCTACACGTGGATGAACGAGCGTGAAACGACACGGCGCCTAGCGGGCCACCGTCGTGACACCCGCGACGTAGGCCAGCTGGTGGGGCTGCTCCCATGCCACGGGTGCGTCGGCGATGTCCGATGGCCGAGGTCCGATGCGGTCGGCGTGGACCCGCAGCGTCACCGGGTCGAAGCCGTACACGCCGGCGGCGTTCTCGCCGAGCATGCGTCGCGTCTCGTCCTCCGGTACGCCGGCGAACATCTCGCTGATGCGCTCGCGTGAACGGGGCCAGGTCCCGTCAGGGTGGGGATAGTCGGATCCCCACATCAGGTTGTGCACGCCGATCACGTGGCGAGAGTCCACCTCCAGGCGGCCCGCCGGTGGCGAGGCGCCGACGAAGCACTGCCGGGCCCAGTAGGCCGACGGACGCAGCGGCAGCATCTCGCGGATCAGCTCAGGGTTGCGGGCGTCGTAGAGGTACTCCCAGTACTGCAGCTCGAACGGCACCCAGCCGCCCATCACCTCGGTCATGGCCACCTTCAAGCGCGGGTGGCGCTCGAGCACCCCCGACCACAACAGGTGCCACACGGGGCGGCGGCTGGCCCAGTAGGCCTCGGTCGTGTGGATCCATCTCGACGCGGGGAGCTCGCCGTAGTTCGCCCCCGAGCCGGTCGAGTGGATGTTGACGGGCAGGTCGAGGTCCTCGCACACCGCCCAGATCGGCTCGTAGCGCGGGTGGTGCAGCATCCATTGCGAGTCATTCGTGGTGAGCGGCAGGCCCGGCAGGAGCACCCCGCCGAACAGCCCGGCCTCCCGCGCCCCAGAGATCTCGGCCACGGCCGCGGGCACGTCGTCGAACGGCACGAGGGCGATGCCGGCGTGGCGCCCGGGATGGGCGCCGCAGAGGTCGGCCAGCCATCGGTTGTAGGCCCGGGCGCCGGCCAGGCGCAGCTCGAAGCGGTACGCCGACGCCGACGGGTCGAGGCTGCCCATGCCCGAGAACGGCGCACCGTTCTGGTTGATGCCGTCCGGAAAGACCACCTCACCGGCGACGCCGTCGCGATCCATCTCACGGGCGCGGATCACTGGATCCCACGCGCCATCCACGCCGCCTTCCTGCACGGCTGGTTCGGCCGCCACGGCGTCGCGGATCAACTGGCCGCGGAGGTCGACGCGCGTGCCGCCGATGAGCATCTCGGTCGACGTCATGGCCGCCAGCCACTCGTCGAACTCGTCCCGGTGCGCGGGGTCGACGTACGGCCGGTAGTCGGCCCAGCGGGCTCCGGCGTGGGAGTCGGACGAAACGACCACGTACGGCTGCTCGGCCGCCGTCATGTTGGCGCTCATGGCCTCAGCTCGCCGTGACGCGCCGGTTCATCGGGTTGAACAAGCTGTTGGCGATCACCACCAACTTGCTGACCTTCCAATGCCCCGATTCCCTCCTGAAGGAGAACACATAGGCGCCCTCGTGTTCACCGCGCTCGAATTTGTCGCCGTCGATGCTGGTGAGCACGAGGCTGTACTGGGCGCTGGCCCACGCCTCGGTGCCGTCGTCAGAGACGCGGATGGCGTGGGTGGAGATGAGGTGGCGGGCGGCGCGTTCGCCCGACGTCGGCGACTGCAGGCGCGTCTTCTGCTCGCCGCCGTTGTCGCGCACGGGCAGCACCGGATGCAGGTAGAGCTGCAGCAAGTTCTGCTTCCCCTTGACGTGCTCGTCGAGCGAGCCGGTCAGCACCCGTTCGATGTCGTCCGTGTACAGCTCCAACAAGTCGTCCCACCGACCGGCGTCGCACAAGAACCCGTACTGCATGATGACGTCTCGGATCGCTTCCTTGTCCTCGACGAGCTGCAGTCGCTCTTCGAGCGTCGATCGCTCGCGTTCGGGACGCAGCAGGACGCTGACAAGGGCGTCGTGTTCTTCCTTCCTCACGGCTCGTTCCTCCGTTCGGTCTAGGTCTCGACGTAGGCGTCGTCGACGTAGAGCATCCAGTTCTGGGTGAACTCGATGTCCTTCACCTTGTCCTTCCAGATCGTGAAGTTCTCGCTCGTCTCGTAGACCGCCAGCGGCGCAGTCTCGTTCCAGATGTCCTGGATGTTGCGCAGTGCCGCCTTCTCGCCGTCGAGCGAGGTCGCCTTCTTCATGGCGTCGAGGGCCTGATCCATGGCGGGATTGCTGTACCCGGCGTAGTTGCTCAGGCTCTTGCTCGACAGGTTGTTGTACAGGGTGACCCACGCGTTGGCTTCGCGGATGCCGAGGCCCCAACATGCCAACTGGTAGTTCGACTCGACGATCACCCGCTTCAGCGATGTCGGCTGGTCGACGCTTTCCACCGTCACGTCGAAACCGGCGGCGTCGAGCAGGCCTTTGAAGAGCACGCCGGTGTCGACGCC